>JBBQMQ010000151.1:0-9103 GCA_038329115.1 Bacteroidales bacterium | reverse complement strand
TCAGCCGATATTTTTATCAACACTTCTACGGGAGATGATGGAAATAATGGTTTATCATCAGTTGCAGCTAAAAAAACTTTTACTGCTGCATATAACGCTGCCGTAACAGGTGATGTTATTAAACTTTCAGGTTTGATTGATGTTACATCTGCATCGGAAAGCGGTCTTTTCGTACAACCTACAGGTCTTGCAATCGGCAAAGACATAAACATTCAAGGCACGTTAAATACGACTGATGGTTTTGATGGGAATAATTTAACAAAGTTTTTTTCAAGCACTGCTTATAATTTGACACTTAAAAACATTAAACTAATAAGAGGTTATAGTGGGTCTACTGTTAACGGAGGTGCTATTTTAATTAATAGTTCTACCAATAGCCTGACCTGCGAAAATGTTATTTTTGATGGAAATAAAACTGCTATGGCTGCTTCTACCAGAACAGGAGCTGCCATTCAAATTGACAATGTAAATGGCGCTACTTTTAAAAACTGTACTTTTTCAAATAACGAAGCTTCAAAAGCAGGTGCAATTTACTTCACTTCATGGGCAGGAAATGTTCTATTTGCGAGTTGTGCATTTGTTGGAAATGTTGCTAAAGAAACCTTTGGTGGTTCTGCTTTGTTTCTCAGAACAATTGCAACTGGATCACCTGTTATGAATATTGTGAATAGCACATTTAAAGGAAATCAAGTAGTGAATACGACTGCAAATGGAGGAACAATCAATTTTGGAGGTAGAGCAACAAATACTACAACAGTAAATATCATTAATTGTACAGTTTCAGAGAATACAACTGCAGGTAACACTTCAAATACTGCGGGTGTATTTATGAATAATAGCGATGCTAACTTAGATGGTATCTTTTATATTAAAAATTGTATTATTGAAGGCAATAAAACTACCACAGGTGCACCTGCCGACTTAAATTTATCGGCGATATCAGCGACATCCCCTGGAGGAACCACAGGATATATGTCGGTTGCAAATTCAATCATTGGCTCAATAGCTACTCCAGCAAATTTATCAACTAATATTTCAGCTTCTACGCATTTTAATTATCTTACAGCTACTTCCACCACCAACGACTTAAAAGCAAATTTAGCTCCGTTCAATGCAACTAACAACATTTATCCTTTGTATGAAGGTTCTAACGCAATTAATTATGGTCTCTCGACTTTCTTAACTGGCTTAACCCCGGCAATAACTACCGACCAATTAGGCAATGTGCGTACCGTTGGTACTTCAAACTATGCCGGTTCATGGGAATCTACACCGCTTGCAACTATCACTCCAAGCGCACCAACAGCTCTTTTGGCTACTCCTGGCGATGGTCAACTTTCGCTTGCTTTTAAAACTGCTGCTACAGGTGGTTCGAACGTAACCAATTATAAATACTCGGTAAACGATGGAGCGTACCAAACTCTTAGTCCAGCTGCAGCAACAAGCCCGATAATAATTACCGGTTTAACTAATGATGTGGCATACACCGTAAAACTTAAAGCGGTTAATATAAATGGCGATGGTGCCGAAAGTGTAGCAAGTAATAGTGTAACTCCAACTATAGCTACCGGATTGGATAATGTTATCAATAATATTACTATCTTTAGGAACTCAAACAACCAAATTGTAGTGAATAACGCATCTCAAAAAACAGGAACAATAAGCGTTTTTAATGCAGTAGGCCAGCGGGTTGCAAGTATGGCATTAAATGCTTCTACAACTATTATCAATAAATCACTTACTTCGGGAGTGTATTTGGTAATGCTAACTGTGGATGGTAAAACAAAATCGACCAAAATAATTTTATAAAAAGTTTCGTACAACTACTCAACACTCTATTTTAATAAATATGATGTGTTGAGTAGTTTATGATTTGAATAAAAGACCATTACAGCAAATTTTTTAATCAAAATATAAATCATAAAAACATTATAACAACATGTTAAAAACTACTACTATCAAATTACTATTGTCAATTACTTTAGTCTTATCAAGCTTTTGCACAATGTCGGCAACACAATTAGCCGGTTGGGATTTTCATTTATGGACTGGCACAGGCTCAGCTCATAACAGCACGTTAGATGCTCTTGTAGCTGATATGGGTACTCAGGTAAGTACTGCCATTTTAACTCCATCGAAAATTTGGGCTAACCCAAGTACTGGCGGATATGTGCGATTTGATAACACCCCGGTTGATGCTAGTGCAACTATTAGTGGCATTTCGACCGTTGGATTATCGCAGGTTTATGTTACCTGGGCTGTAGGCTCGAATGCTGCAAATGTCTATACTGTTGTAATGGAATACAGTATTAATGGCGGAACTATATGGACACAAGTAGGAACTTCATTGCCTTTGACAATTGTATCGGGAGCAACAAGCAATTTTGCATCTGATGGTTTTACTTCTCGCCAATTGCCCTCCGATGCGCTTGGTGTTGCGGCACTTCAGGTAAGAGTGAGGGTATCTGCAGCTACTGCTGCTACCAGTCGCCTTCTTTTTGATAATATCAGCATTGATGATACAAATGCTCCATCTGGGATTAACCCGAATAATACATCTTTAGTGAAAGTTGTTGGTTCAAAAGGTGAGATCAATATTTTAGGTGCTCAAGGTTTAGCAGCAACAGTTTACAATTTAATAGGTTCGAAATTAACGACGGTTGAATCATTGAGTATACATCAAACATTACTTTTGCCTGCTAATGCTATGTATATTGTAAAAATTGGAGAAAAAACATATAAGGTGAAATTGTAACTTATAAAACTATTAAATTACAGCTAAACTAATTTACTTTCAATAAAGTTCACACTATACAAACAATTAAAATTTAATCAGTATGAAACACAAAAACTTTTTAAAAACAGCATTCACCCTACTGTTGTGTGGATCAATTTCAATGGCTAATGCAGCCGATATTTATTTATCACCAACCGGAAGTGATACCAATGATGGTTCAAGTGTTGGAACCTCAGTTAAAACATTGTCGAAAGCTTTTACTATAGCCGCTGTAAACGATGTTATCCATGTTCTGGGCATGATTAACATTTCAGAAGAGCCCGTAGGAACCGGAGCGCGTGCAACAATTGACATTGCCGGAGTAAACCCCGCGTTGGTTTTAGTTAAAGATGGCGTAACCTATACCACGTGGAATGCTGTAACCGGCACGTTGGGCATTATCCCTCACACACGGTCAGTAACCCTGGTTGGTAACGACAAAGCTACTTGTGGTTTCGATGGTGGAAATGCAAGCTGTATTATCCGTCAAGATCAGGCTAATTTAGGAGCTAACAATGGCGGTATTGGCGTACCCGGAGTCACTGTTATCGATTATAAAAACCTGACATTCAGAAACGGGAAAAGTAATGATGCCTCAGGCGGAGGTGGCGTTTATTTTAGAGGCTCAACAGCTTCAATTGCCAACTTCGAAAATTGCGATTTTACAGGAAATGTTGGAAATCAAGGTACATCACTTAAAGCGGGTGGCGCATTATCTATTGTAACGGGTGTATCGTCTGTTAAAAAATGTACTTTCAGTGCTAATTCAGCATCAAAGGGAGCAGTATTATATATTCAGTCAGGTAATGTTACAATGGATAGTTGTGTTTTTGAAAACAATGACATTAGCGCAACTGCTGCCACAGTAGGCGGTGCTATTTATGCTTACCCTACATCAGCAACATCTAACATTTTAAATTTAGACATAAAAAACTCACTTTTTAAAAACAATAAAGCTGAAAATCAAGGTGGTGCTTTATGGGTGGGCGAAACTGTAGCAAATAGTGTTTCCACTATTAAACTAACAAATTGTGCATTTGTAGATAATGCAACTTTAAATGCAACCGGTATGGGTGGAGCTGTATTTGTAAACAATGTTCTGGCTGGTGCAACGGCTAATCTATCATTTATAAACACTACATTCAAGGGCAACCAAGCAGGAGCTAACACTGCAGGTGCAATTGCAGTAAATGGCTTATTGGTGAATTCACAATTTAATATGATTAACTGTACAGTAAGTGGCAATAAAGTTACAGGCACAACAGGTGCTGGTGGTGCAGGTGTACGTTTCTTAAAAGGAACCATTGCAGGCGTTCGTACCATCAAAAATTACATTTTAGAAAACAATACCGCTGTAGATGCTAATCAGTCTAGTGCAGCCGATTATGCCGACTTGGGCATCGAAAATATTGTAGATCCAGTTACTCTTGTTGAAACACCTACCTTTGTTGCCGGTACAACATTGATTATCGAGAAATCGATTATCGGTAGTTGTAAAATTGCAGATTTCAGCACACAGTTCCCTTTAAACAATAGCAACTATGCAGCCGTTGTTAACGGAAGCATTGCCAGCTCGTATGTAGCTAAATTAGGAGTTTTCAACCAAGAAAAGAATTATTTCCCACTACTGACTGGTTCAGCAGCCATTGGTTACGGCAATGCAACCTACTTGTCATCGCTAACTCCACCAGTTACTATCGACCAAATTGGACGTAATCGCCCGGCATTAAACTGTTCGGCAGGAGCTTATGAATTTGCAACTGTTTCAGGTTTAAAAAATATGGTAAATAATTCGATTAAGGTATTTAAAAACGCTAATAACCAATTGGTAATTACAAATGCCGATGCAACCAATGGTTCAATTACAGTTTGCAATATGGTAGGTCAGGTTATCACGAGTGCACCGATAAATGGCTCAGTTACTACTATCAATAAATCATTTACTTCAGGTGTTTATTTAGTGATGGTAAATATTAATGGAAACATAAGCACTAAAAAAGTCATGTTGAATTAGAAAATTTCAATTCATTTTTTTAAAGAATTGAGTTTTAAAGACAACGATTCGATAAAGAAAGATTCCAAAAAATGGCAATAATTGAAAAAACATTCAATTATTGCCATTTTTAATTCAAAACTACTTCAATATTAAGTATTAATTAAGTTCAAATTAAGCCCTGACCCTTATATTTGCATAAAGAAATACAAGTTACATTTCTTTTATCAAAACCACTAAAATTCTATGATGAAAAAACACACCCTAATTTTTATATTGTTATTCTCCTTTGCAAATCTTGCCTGGTGCAGCAAAATCATATACCCTTGGCGTGCAGCTACTGCCATTGTAAAGTCGGGTGAAAGTTTCGACGTTTGGTTTAATGCCGATGCAGGGCAAACTGTCAATTCAGTAACTTTACAAGGACTTTACAACTCAGTAGCTACTACTAAAAAAATCGAATCAGGAAGCTGGATTTATGATGTTACGTCACAAAACAGGTATAACACAAGAATTACAGTTACTGTTCCAGCCACAGCACCTGCCGATCGGTATGATATTATTTTGAATACCTCCACAAGACAAGAAATATCATTAGCCGCTGTAAAAGTTATTAAGGGTTATAAATCAAGTTATTATATCTTGCATTTTTCAGATGCACACGCGTTTCAGCATGGTTCTGAAGTTGTTTTGCCACGACTATCGGCCATAATCGATATTGCTAATATTATCAATCCTGAATTGGTTTTTAATACGGGCGATAATCTTTACAGACCGACCAACGACAAAATGAACCAACTTTTTATTGGCGACAATCAGCTTGGAACGAAAGGATTGAACAAGTTGAACGCAGCTACATTCACCGTTGCGGGAAATCACGATTATGATTTCGACAAATTAAAAGGGCAGGGTTCGTACAAAGAAAAATCGGACTGGTGGAACAATTGGTGGGGACTTCAGGCTTATAATTTCAAATATGACAAAGCTCGCTACTTAGCAATTAACGATGGTTGGGATGGTTTTAATCCCATAAAACAAATGAACGAAGCCAATACCTGGCTTAAAAAGGAAGGTAAAGGAAACTTGCGGGTTTGCGCGGCTCATATCAAAAATCAGGAACTGACAGCATTTGATAGCATAGTCAATCTGGGTTTCGTGATGATAGGACATAATCATAACATTGCAAACCAAAATCCGGCACTTTTAAACAATAAACCCATTCAATATATCGTAAATTCTATTCGAGATCATATGGAATTTAATTTGTACAAAGTGGATGGAAAAACAGGAAAAGTTACACCTGTAGGAAGTTCTACTGCTGAAGTGGAATATATAGAGAATCCATCAGAAAAGGATACCCCCGCCCTATACAAACCCAAACTTACACTGAACTATTCCAATGCAAACGATGGTTCAAACGCAACAAATACAGCAACAATAATCAATAAATTCGATTTTCCGATTAAAAGTGCAAAAGTACGTTTCGTTCTGCCTTTTGGAACCAAATATTTCATTTCAAAAGGAAGTATTGAGCAAGCCTTTGATGGAACTTCGGTGCATATAGTGGATGTAACTATAGATTTGGAAGCAGACAGCACCACGGAAATAAAGATCGGGTCTTTAAAATAGTTTCAATTATCCAATGCCTTTTGAAATTGATTCATCAGGTTTTTAATTTATTTTTCTTCAAAATTATCATCATGAAAAAGTCACTATCAATTTTTATTCTACTAATTATCACCAGTTTATCAACCATTGGTTGGAGCGGGAACATTGTGTACCCTTGGCGTGCAACAACGGCTATTGTAAAAAGCGGTCAAAGTTTTGAAATTTGGTTCAATGCCGGGAGTGGTCAAACAGTTAGTTCTGTTCAGTTTAAAAGCCAATTTTTAACAATTAATGGAACTAATATGAATATTACCAATGGAACCTGGACGTTCGATCCGGTTTCGGGCAATCAATACAATCAAAAAATTGTGATTATTGTTCCTTCAAATGCTCCTGCCGATCGTTACGATCTGATTTTGAATACTTCTACCGGCGCTGTAAGCTCTTATGGAGGCGTTAAAGTTGTTACGGATTTTAAAAATGAGTATTATGTGGTTCATATTTCCGATGGACATTTGTATCAGGGTGGATACGATAGCGATGTCATTTTGCAAAGGAAAAGCCTGATAGTACAAATGTCCAATATTATGGATGCCGAAATATTGATTGAAACAGGTGATAATATGTATAATGTTATAAACCATCCCGAACGCGAAGTAGAATATTTTTTGGGTAAAAGTTCTATTGGAACTATTGGAATGTCAAAAGCTACTGCTGCCACTTTTGCTGTGGCCGGAGACCACGAAGGCCTCATTGGAAATGATTTTACGCAAGGAACCGATCAGCAAAATTCAGACTTTATGAATGATTATTGGGGTTTGCAAAATCATTCGTTCAAATATGGCAGTGCACGTTACATGATGCTTAATAATGCATGGGGCTTATCGGCAACAAGTAACAGAGTATTTCAATATCAGGTTGATGACGCTATTGCATGGTTAAATGGCGCGGGTTCAGGTGGGAACTTCTTGCTTACTGCCGGACATAATTACGACCGTATGCATCATTTTATAAACAATGTTCATCCACTCAATCTGTGTTTGTCGGGCGACAGACACAGCCAGGGAAATGGAAATCCATGGGAAATTACACCGGGTGGTCCACTAATTTCCTATACATGCAACGACCTTAGAGGTGGAATGAAATACATGATTTATCGGGTAAATAATACCACAGGAACTTTTACATTGCCAGCCGGTGGCACTGGACTCATTGAAGCTAAAGCAAGTGGTGATGTGAATATTCCTTCAACTTGGGTGCCACGCCTTAAACAAACATTTTCGGCTGCAAACAATGGTACAGTTAGCACAAACTCGGTAACTGTCGAAAATAAATTTCCATTTCCTGTAGTAGGAGGGAAGGTGCGCTTTGTTGTTCCCAAAGGAAGCTCGTATGCAGTTACAAATGGTGCTGTTATCCAGGAGTTCGATGGTGAAACAGTACATGTGGTGGATGTAAAGTTTGATGTGGAAACTAACAGTTCGACGACTGTTTATATTGCGGCCGGCACGCCTGTTGATTTATGTCCCGACGATCCAAACAAATTAATGCCCGGCTTATGTGGTTGCGGTGTGCCCGAAGGTACTTGTTCAGTTCCTGTAACTGGCATAACTATCTCTCCTACAACTGCCAAACTTAATTTAAATGTAACAAAACAACTGACAGTTACGATTTTGCCTGCTACAGCTACAAACAAAAATATTAGTTGGCAAACAAGCAATCCCGCAGTTGCAACTGTTTCGTCGGATGGATTTGTAACTGCAAAGGGCGGAGGCGCTGCCACTATCACTGTTACCACACAAGATGGAGCTAAAACAGCTTCGGTCAATGTTATTGTAAATCCAAGTACAACGATTTATCCTGCCGAAGACGCTGAATTAGCCGGTGTTCTCGTTGTGAATAATCAACCCGGCTATAATGGCGAAGGTTTTGCCGATTTCACAAATATGTCCAACGACTATATTAAATGGACAGTTTTTGCGCCTGCCGATGGAAATTACAATCTGCAATTTCGCTATGCATTGGCATCAAACAGCCGACCGTTAAAACTATCGATAAATGATGTTGTAAAAATTGCCTCTATTGATTTTCCTATAACCGGAAGTTGGAGTAATTGGGCAAATTACTCAACTGTACAGCCACTAAACGAAGGCAACAACACAATAACGCTTACAGCAATTGGATTAAATGGAGGTAATTTCGATGAATTGACAATTAGTAATGGGCCAACAGGCTTAAATAGTTTGAGTTCAGGTATGCATGCAAAATCAATCAATATTTACCCAAATCCATTGAAAAATGGAAAATTATCGGTTGATTTAATCGGTTTTGAGGATACGAATAATGTTCAGTTTACGATAAGGAATCTGGTGGGACAAACTGTTTTTCAAAAAAGTTCGAATAACACATCGCATGTAGAATTAAATACTTCTGCAATTTTAAATGAGTCATTATACTTTGTCACAGTTGAATCGGGGCAATCGAAGATTACAAGCAAATTGATAGTTCAAAAATAATATGTATTGAATTACAGTTGTCCGGTAAAAATTTACAGATTCTTCACTTCGTTCAGAATGACAGGCACTTACATATATCATAAAAAATGAGGGGGTTGGTTGGGGGGCGGACCCCCCACCCAAACCCAACAAAAAAAAAAAATTGTTATTTTTGATATTGACGAACTTGAGAAAAAAGACCCAAAAAAAAGTAATCAAAATTTTGGCGCC
>JBBQMQ010000150.1:0-9140 GCA_038329115.1 Bacteroidales bacterium | reverse complement strand
GGAGTAACATCATTCCCTTGGTGGGGCGATAATTATGCCAATTCAACGCCAGAGGGCATAAAGAAATACATTGATTTATCGGCCCAAATGAAATGGAAGTATGTAGAGTTTGATATTGCACTAATTGGTTCGCCTACAAATGCGGTTGATAAATGGAAATCTGTTAATTGGATTAAAGATGTGACCGATTATGGAAAACTAAAAGGTGTTGATTGTTACGGTTGGGATGATATTATTAACTTGAATACAGCCGAAAAACGGGACGATATATTCACACGCTACAATAATTTGGGTTTGGCAGGAATTAAAGTCGATTTTATAAGTAGCTATTCTCAATATACCAGAAAGCTTTTGGAGGATTTATTGCAGGATGCTGCCAGGCATAAGTTACTGGTCAGTTTCCACGGTGCACAGTCGCCACGCGGATTTGCCCGTCAATACCCGAATCTGATGACAGTCGAAGCTGTCCATGGCGGCGAATATTACTTAACCGTAAACGGAGCAAAAGGAAATCCTCCCCGGCACAATTGTACACTTCCATTCACACGCAATGTAATCGGTTCAATGGATTATACACCGGTTGCTTTTAGTTCGAAAATAAGAACAACCACCATGGCACATGAATTGGCTCTGTCAGTAATTTTTGAGTCCGGCTGGCAGGGAATTTCCGATACGCCTGAAACCTTATTGAATTCGGTGGCAAAACCATTTTTATCTCAATTGACTTCAACCTGGGACGAAACCCGATTTTTAGATGGCTATCCCGGTGAATATTGTTGTATGGCACGCCGAAAAGGGAATACCTGGTTTATTGCCGGAATAAATTCAGGAAAAGCCCGGAAAGTTTCATTGACGTTGCCACATATAAAAGGCGGTAATATTCAGGTTTACATCGATTTGATGAACGATTTGAACAGTTTGGGAATTGTCAGTTCCAAAATTTCGCCCGATCATCCTTTTGAAATAACCATGCAGGATAATGGAGGTTTTGCATTTATTGTTGAAAATTGAATCATTTTGATTAAACCAATAAAAACTTAATATTTTAGTTATGAATATAACTTTTGGCCTATTAATTGTTTCGTTCGCCGGCATTTTACAAGGCTCATTTTTCCTCCCAATGACCTATACAAAAAAATGGGAATGGGCACATAAATGGTTTGTTTTTTCACTTTTAGGCATGTTGGTGTTAAACTGGATTATTGCGATATTGACTATCGATAACATCTCAGGGATCATCTCTCAAATACCATCAAATCTTTTATGGATCGTATTACTTTTTGGTCTCGGATGGGGAGCCGGAGCTATTCTTTTTGGTAAAGGAATGGATTTATTGGGAATGGCTTTGGGCTACCCAATAATTATGGGAATTAATGCTGCGGCAGGTACTGTTATTCCAGCCTTAATTTTCTCTCCTGAAATTTTTCTTCAAACAAAAGGACAGCTTATAATCTTCGGTGCAGTTTTGACCATTTTGGGAATTATTGCATGCACAAAAGCTTCAACACTTAAAACAAAAGAAGAAACTACCTCAAATCCACAAAACCTGACCAAAGGTCTGATAATTGCAGTAATCGCCGGTTTTACTTCCTGTCTTCCAAATTTAGGAGCTGCCTTTAGCGGGAAAATAACTTCAATTGCACTGGATTCAGGCGTAACAAGCATTTTGGCAGGGAACGTAGTCTGGTCATTGTTTTTCACGGCAGGTGCAATTGTGAATGCCGGATATTGTCTGTATTTAATGAGAAAAACTGGTACCATAAAAGCACTTGGCAATGAATTCAAAACTTCCAACTGGCTGTTAATGCTGGCCATGTCATTAATGTGGATTGGCAGTTTTTATTTTTATGGAATAGGATGTTCATTTCTTGGAAATTTTGGACTCATCATTGGCTGGCCATTACTCATCACTTTATCAATAGTGGTTGGGAATCTCTGGGGCTTGTTTCGGGGGGAATGGAAAGGGGCTACTAAAAAATCGCGAAAAACATTAAATCTGGGCTTGGTTATTTTAGTAATATCCATCGTAATCACGGCATTAAGTAATTTATTCTGATAGGAGTACAGGAGATTCTATAAAATATAATAGAAGCGAACACGGTAAATGTGAAAATCAAAATACAGCAATAAATTCAAAAAAATTAGAATGGCACAAAAACTATGGAAAAATGATGAAGATCTTTTTAAACTCATCAAAAAAGAGCTTTTTACAGCCGTAATTGGCGATATCATGGATAAAATGGGTATGCAACAGCAGTTTTTGCCTCCGCAAATTCGTCCTTTAAAAGAAGATATGTTTATTGTTGGCCGTGCCATGACCGTACTCGAAGCTGATTGTTTTGAAGAACTCAGTCCGGGCTCAAAAAACCCATTAATGAATAAACCTTTTGGGTTGATGCTTGAAGCACTTGATGACATCAAGCCGGGTGAAGTTTATATCTGTTCCGGCTCATCACCAAGTTATGCACTGGTTGGCGAACTGATGATGACACGTATTAAAATGTGTGGCGGGGTTGGTGCAGTGGTTAACGGCTACTCACGCGATACCCACGGTATCTACAAAGTAGGTGTGCCTGTTTTTTCCTATGGTCCCTATGCTCAAGATCAGGCTCCCCGTGGAAAAGTGATGGATTTCAGAGTTCCAATAGAAATGAATGGCGTTCGTATTCATTCGGGCGATATGATTATTGGCGACATCGATGGTGTTTGTGTGGTTCCAAAAGGTTCAGAGGATGAAATATTTGTACGCGCCCTTGAAAAAGCTCGTGGTGAACGTACCGTAATGAATGCCATTCTGGATGGAATGACTGTGGTTGAGGCATGGTCAAAGTATAAAATAATGTAAACGACAATTTTTAATGTTAATGACTTAAAAATACAGGCATGAAAATTACAGATGTAAAAGTATGGTTGGTTGAAGGTGTAAAATACAACTGGACTATGCTGAAAATATATACCGACGATGGTTTTACTGGAGTAGGAGAGGCGACAAACTGGCCCGGAAGTCAGATTGTGGAGACAGCGGCCAAAGAAGCTGGGCAACGCATTATTGGTATAGATCCGATGCGCACCGATTTCATTTGGACAAAGCTCTACCGCGATTTGAATTGGGTGGGTCCCTTTGGAGCTAGTATGTGCGCTATTTCAGGAATCGACATGGCATTGCTCGATTTAAAAGCCAAAGTGCTTGGTGTGCCTATGTACGATTTATTGGGTGGTCCATTTCGCACTCAAATTCGTTTATATGCAAATTACTGGTTTACAGGCGGAGGACACAATGCTAAAGATTACGCCGATCAGGCCCGAAAAGTGATGGAGGCCGGATTTATGGGTGTAAAATTCGATCCTTTTGCGCATGTTAATTATTTGTATGGCGAAGACTTGAATACCGACCTAGGATTGTCGCGCGAGCAACAAAACAAGGCATTCGAAGTGAGCAAAGCCGTTAGAGAAGCAATTGGTCCCGATGCCGATTTGATGATCGAAACCCATGCCATGCTCAATTTTAAAACTGCAGTCACCATGGCTGAAAGACTTGCAGAACTTGATATTACCTGGTACGAAGAACCTGCCGGCCCCGAAAGTGCGGCCACTCTGCGTACAATGCGCGAACGAATTTCGCCAAAAGTGTCAATTTGTGTAGGCGAGCGCCATTATACCCGATACGGTATTCGCGATTTACTTGAAAAACAGGTAGTCGATGTGATTATGCCTGATATTACCCGTTGCGGTGGGCCATCAGAAATGAAACGGATGGCAAATATGGCCGAGGTTTACAACGTACTCTTGGCACCACATAATCCCAATGGACCCTTATCTACATTAGCCAGCGCCCATGTTTGTGCGGCTACTGCTAATTTTTTTCGACAGGAATTCATGTTTACCGATGTTGCATGGAGAGATACAGTAATTGATCATCCAATTCAGGAAATGATTACCGATGGACACCTGCATTTAAGTAAGCGCTCCGGATTGGGAGTTGATCTGGTTGAATCAGAAATGGACTTGCATCCGGGAGTACGAATTGCCAGAAAAGGATTTTATATCTAATTAAATATAAACTAAATAAACTAAACGCATGTTAGAAATCAATTTACAAAAAAAAGTAGCAATCGTTACCGGTGTTTCAAGTGGAATTGGTAAAGGTGTTGCTAAAATGTTGGCACAAGCCGGTTGCACAGTGTCGGGTTGTGGTCGTACCAACGAAAGTGATCCTTCAGTTCAGGAGTTCTTCCTTTCTGCTAAGGAAAATGACGTTGATGCCATTTATACTCAGGTTGATGTGACTAAAACGGAAGATCTTCAAAAACTGGTAAAGCATACCATCGAAAAGTTTGGCAAGCTTGATATTTTGGTCTCCAATGCCGGCGTAAATGTTTTTAAAGGAGCTGAAAAATGTACTGATGAAGAATGGATGTACAATCATCAGCTCAATCTGTCATCTCACTGGATGATCAGTAAATTATGCAAACCTTATCTCGAAAAATCTGATAATGGAGTAATTATCATCATGACGTCCAATCATGCCTTTACTTCCATTCCTGGATGTTTCCCTTATAATGTGACTAAAACGGCTTTAACCGGATTGGTTCGTTCACTGGCAATGGAATGGGGACCAAAGATCAGGGCGGTTGGTATGGCCCCCGGATTTATTGAAACACCGGGGAACGATAAGTGGTTTGCCTCTTTCCCTGATGCGGAAGTTGAACGTCAGCGCACCATCAACCTGCATCCGGCCGGCAAGTTAGGATCGGTTGAAGAAGTTGGGGCATTCTGTGCCTACTTAGCAACAGATTATGCCAAATTCATGACCGGAACAACCTATCTGATGGATGGTGGCCGTTCAGCCATTATGCAAGATGAATAGGTTAAATCATTGAACGATTTGGATATGTTCAAACAAAATAAGGCTACATTATTTTTTGAATCCAAAAATCAGTTAGGTGAAGGTGTGTTATGGCATCCCACAGAAAAAGCACTTTATTGGATTGATATAACGCCTGGGCAACTACATCGTCTCGATCTCAAATCCGGAAACAAACAAAATTGGTCAATGGGATCAATGATTGGGACAGTGGTTCTTGACGCTTTGGGGGGACTTGTTGTTGCGCTTGAAAGTGGAATATATCATTTTGAACCAAAAAAAGGGATGACGCAATTATTCGATTTTCCTGAAAATAGTGAAAAAGGCAATCGTTTTAACGATGGGAAATGCGATCCTGCTGGTCGGTTATGGGTTGGAACAATGAATAAGAAGGTTAAGCCAAACGATGGAAAACTCTATTGTTTTGATGGTCGGTCGGTTGATGTAAAACTTGAAAACCTGACTATTTCAAACGGAATGGCATGGTCTGCCGATTTGAAATGCTTTTATTTTATCGATACGGCTGATTATGCTGTCTCTTGTTTTGATTTCGACAATGTTAGAGGAAATATTTCGAATAGAAGAAAGGTAATTGATGTTCCTGTGGATATGGGTGGCCCCGATGGGATGACGATCGACCATGATGGAATGCTTTGGATAGCCCATTGGGGTGGAGCATGTATTGCTCGTTGGAACCCTAATAATGGTCAGCTACTTGAAATCGTTAAAGTTCCTGCACCCCATGTTACCTCGTGCATTTTTGGGGGAGAAGATCTGAGAACACTATTTATATCAACAGCTATAGAGGGATTGACCAAAGCCCAGTTGGATGAATTTCCATTAAGTGGTAGTCTGTTTTCTTATATTCCTGAGGTGGCTGGCATTGAACCTTGCGTCTTTAAATCTGAATTAAAATTTAAACATTAAAACGATGAATAATCTTACGTTCAACATCAAATTATTATTACTTGGGTTTTTGATGGTTATTTTACCCAAATTAAATCATGCACAAACATCAAAACAAACATTCGTTATTAGCCTCGAAAATGGTAAATCGATGCTGGTTCAGGTTTGTTCTGAATCGATATTCCGTGTTCGCATTGAAGATAAAAATGAATTTCCGGAGAGTTTGATGGAGCGTTATGGCATATTGAAGACAGATTGGAAACCCGTGGAAGTACAATCAAATGCTGAAAATCAAATGCTGACAATCCTGACTTCTTCCTATAAGATCATTGTCAATAAGCAAACCGGAGTGATGAAAGTAAATGATTTGAAGGGGAATTCTATTGTTGAACGTATCAGTTTTGCAAATGGCAGCAATCCAATTTCTGCCGAACTAGGGCAATCGTTAGACAACTATTTTGGTAAGGCAAAAACTGGAGGTGGAATCATTGGGGATTTAAATTACACTGGAATTCAAACTGAATTTGAAGAAGTGGGAAATACTAAGAATAGCAGTATACTAGACATTTCGATGAAAGATGGCGAGCGTTTTTATGGTGGTGGAAGTACCAGCAGAATCCATATTCAACATCGGGGAACAGCCTTGCGCATGTGGGCAACTTATCAAAGGACCGAGATTCCATCGCCTTTCCTGATGAGTTCAAACGGTTGGGGAATCTTCAACAATACCACATCGAAAAACTATTTTGATGTAGGTCGTTTTGATAAAGACAAACTTCTAATTTATAATTCCGATGGCAAAGTTGATTTCTACCTAATGTTTGGGAATTCTATGCCCGACATAATCAACTTGCAAACAACAATAACCAGAAAGCCATTTCTTCTGCCAAAATGGACTTATGGGCTCACTTTTGCCGGACATACAATGCAAGATCAAATGGGCGTAATGTGGGACGCTGTGCGTTTCAGGGACGAAAAAATTCCTTGTGATGCCATGAGCCTTGAACCGCTTTGGATGACCAAGTATTACGATTATTCAACATCAAAAAGTTGGAGCCAGGAACGATTTCCAGCTGAAACATCATGGGGAAGACCCTATTTCCCTAAAACAGAAGAAAAAACGTTGTTTGTTCATAAATTGCACGAACTAGGTTATAAGTTACAGTTGTGGTTGTGCATCGATCATGATTTAACGGTAGAAGAAGAAGACCACTTGGCTCAAAAAACAGGCAAACCCGTTTCTGGTCAGGAGCATTGGTTCGATCATTTAAAAATTTTCATGGATCAGGGAGTTGATGGATTTAAACTCGACCCCGGAAAAACATTGGACGAACATCCTAACCGTAAATACTACAATGGGCATACCGATAAAGAAATGCACAATTTGAACCAAATTCTACTCTCGAAACAAATGTATGACGTTTTTCGGGAGCACAAGGGAATTCGTTCATTTCACCACTATTGCGGAGGATATGCCGGAGCGCAGCATTGGGGCGCATCAACCAGTGGCGACAATGGCGGTGGAAAAATTGCACTTTTTGACCAATTGAATTTAGGTTTGAGTGGATTTTTGAACACCTCGGCCGATGTGCTCGAGGGTGTTGATGACAATAAAGCAGCTTTGCAACTTGGTTTTTTTCTTCCATGGGTTCAAATTAACAGTTGGTACAGTTTACATCAACCCTGGTTTATGAACCCTGTAGAGAAAGAAACCTACCGGTATTATGCACAGTTGCGCAATGCTTTGTTTCCCTACATTTATTCAACTGCGTTGGAAGGAAGTCAAACCGGAATGCCGATACTGCGGGCAATGCCACTCGAATTTCCCGATGATCGAAAAGTTGATGACATGATATTTCAGTTTATGTTTGGCGAAAATCTGTTGGTAAATGTATTCAGCGATTCAATTTATTTGCCAAAGGGAAATTGGATTAACTTTTGGAATGGCGATAAGGTAACAGGTGGAAAAACAATTCATGCACAAATTCCCAAAACCCGCGGTGGACTTATTTTTATTAAAGCAGGTGCCATAATTCCATATCAGCAACCCATGCAATACATTGGCGAAATACCTTTAGACACACTTATCCTGAAAATTTATCCCGAAAATAAAAGCAGTTATACCTTACTGGAAGACGATGGAACTTCATACGAATACGAATCAGGAGTATTTGCTAAAACCCGTTTCGAATGTGCTCAAACTGACACAAAAATCGAATTAACAATTAACCCTGTTGAAGGTAGTTATTCTGGGATGTTTCTATCGCGCACCTATCAGCTCGAAATCTTTTCGGGCAAAAAACCAAAAAAAGTGCTCGTAAACGGCATTAAAACAAAGGAGTGGAAATACGACGAATCGGGAAAAATTCAAATGACGATTTCTCAAATTAGCACATCAGAAAAACTAAATATATCAATACAATAAAAAATTTAATACTAATAGCCATATGTATTATCATTATAATGCAGTTGTTTTCAAAGGATGTTTATCAACAGCGAGAAGAACGCACCAAGGGGTTTCGCGATGCACGTTTCGGAATGTTTATCCATTGTGGCGTTTATGCTATTCCGGCTCATCCAATTCTTGATAAATTGGGACGGCCTAACCCTTGGGAAGCATGTATTACATTGAACAACGACTGGGGCTATAGTGCCTAATCATTACAAATCTGACAAAGATGTAATTCGGGAGTTACTAATTGGCCAATTATTCTAAGGCAAGCAAAAGTCAGGAACGAAAAAATTTTACATTGAAGACGAAGCAAAAAATGCAATCGGCCAGATTCCACCAACAATCAAGTATTTAAATTCCCTAAAACAGAAACAATAAATTAAGTTTTAAAAAATGAAACAAATTCTGATTCTTCTTTTTTGCTTATTGATTCAACAAGCAAATGCACAGTTTTATACACAATATTGGGCAACCTTCGATGCTAAAATTACGAATAGCACATTGCCAAGCGAACGCTTAAGAGCGCAAGATGCCACAATATCAGTTCATCCAGTTTTTTCAAAATCACACATCATCGAAACACAAATGAATGGTTTGCAGCTGATAACTGTAAACGAAGTTATTCTGGATGTTAAACGTACTGAAATAGTATTCGAAATGTGGGGCGGTCACCCTTTATCTGAAAATAAACGGTTTACTATCAATGGACGGGGGACTTATCATCTTCCTGAAAAAGGCAACTCGCTGGAACAAAGCGAATACATTTATCCTTCGATTCCAATTACAACAAGCGATTTAGTGAACGGTGTAAACGCATTTCAGATGGCATGCGACCGGGGTACAACATTTTGGGGCAATTACATTGTTGACGAAATGGCAGTAAAATGTTATTTAAAAGATGACGATAAACGCATTTTG
>JBBQMQ010000149.1:0-9141 GCA_038329115.1 Bacteroidales bacterium | reverse complement strand
ATTCCTCGTGTTGTTTCTGCTGTTTCACAGCTGCATGAATATCGTGGTGATAATTTCGCCGGAAGGGTACAATGCAATTTGTGCATTTTTAGGAGCAAACTGGTATGCAGTAGCTGGAACTGCTGTGTTGGCAGGTGGTTTCATTGTTCACATTCTGTATGCATTGTATTTGACGTATCAAAACATGCGTGCCCGAGGAAATGAACGTTATGCTGTAAGCAAAAACCAAAAAATTGTGCACTGGTCTTCACAAAACATGTTGGTTTTAGGAACCATCGTGTTTGGATTCCTTGTATTACACTTGTATAACTTTTGGTTCAAAATGCAGTTTGTTGAACTTTCGGGTATTCATACCGGTGGAAGTTTTGAGCCGGGACAAGGCGCTGAATTTATAAAACAATTATTTAGTAACTGGATTTATTGTGTTGTTTATATTGTATGGCTTGTAGCTTTGTGGTTTCACCTGACTCACGGAGTTTGGAGTGCTCTGCAAACTGTTGGGGTAAATAATAAAACGTGGTTGCCACGTGTGAAAGCAATTTCAAATATTATTTCAACCATCGTGATTTTGATGTTTATGTCAATTCCTATATACTACTTAATTGGCTGTAGTTCTTGCATTTAAATAGTAAATGGTAAATTAATAAATAGTAAATTAATATTATGGCAAAGAAACAAGAATCTACCACGGTAGATGCAACTAAAATAGATGCTCGGATTCCGGAAGGAGCATTAGCAGAAAAATGGAGCAATTATAAAGCTCACCAAAAACTCGTGAATCCGTCCAATAAACGTCGCCTCGATATTATTGTGGTTGGAACGGGTCTGGCCGGAGCTTCTGCAGCAGCATCCATGGCTGAAATGGGCTTCAATGTATTAAACTTTTGTATTCAGGATTCACCTCGCCGTGCGCACTCAATTGCTGCACAAGGTGGTATTAATGCAGCAAAAAATTATCAGAATGATGGTGATTCGGTTTACCGTCTTTTCTATGATACTATCAAAGGCGGTGATTATCGTGCACGTGAGTCCAACGTATACCGTTTGGCTGAAGTTTCGAATGGAATTATCGACCAATGTGTGGCTCAGGGTGTTCCTTTTGCCCGCGAATATGGCGGTTTATTGGACAATCGTTCGTTTGGTGGAGCACAGGTTTCACGTACTTTTTATGCTAAAGGTCAAACCGGACAACAATTATTATTGGGAGCTTATTCGGCATTGAGCCGTCAGATTGGTAAAGGTGCTGTAAAATTGTATTCCCGTTATGAAATGTTGGATGTGGTTGTAATTGAAGGTCGCGCCCGCGGTATCATTGCCCGTAATCTTGTTTCAGGAAAAATAGAACGCTTTTTTGCACACGCAGTAGTTATTGGAACCGGTGGTTATGGAAATACATTTTTCCTTTCGACTAATGCCATGGGATCAAATGGTTCTGCAGCTGTTCAAATCTATAAAAAAGGAGCTTATTTTGCAAATCCTGCATACGCTCAAATTCACCCGACTTGTATTCCTGTTCACGGCGAATCACAATCGAAACTGACCTTGATGTCGGAATCACTGCGTAACGACGGTCGTATATGGGTTCCAAAGAAAAAAGAAGATGCTGAAGCTATCCGTGCCGGAAAGAAAAAAGCAACTGATTTAAAAGAAGACGAACGCGATTATTATTTGGAACGTCGTTATCCTGCATTTGGTAACCTTGTACCTCGCGATGTGGCTTCACGTGCAGCTAAGGAACGTTGCGACGCTGGTTTTGGAGTTGGCAATACAGGTTTGGCCGTTTACCTTGATTTCTCTACATCTATCAATCGGTTGGGCGAAAATACAATTCGTGAACGCTACGGAAATCTTTTCCAGATGTACGAAAAAATCGTTGACGAAAATCCATATAACACTCCGATGATGATTTATCCGGCTATTCACTACACAATGGGTGGAATCTGGGTTGATTATGAATTACAAACATCCATCAAAGGACTTTTCTGTATTGGTGAAGCCAATTTCTCAGATCACGGTGCAAACCGACTTGGTGCTTCGGCGTTGATGCAGGGTTTGGCTGACGGATATTTCGTATTGCCATATACCATTCAGAATTATTTAGCTGATCAGATTCAGGTTCCACGTCTGAGTACAGATTTGCCGGAATTCTCTGAAGCTGAAAAAGCAATCCACACCAAAATAGAAAAAATAATGAAAATCCAGGGCGATAAATCGGTTGATTCCATTCACCGCGAACTTGGTTTAATTATGTGGGATTTTGTAGGAATGGGACGTAACAAAGCCGGTTTGGAAACTGCATTGGAAAAAATCAAAGCGGTTCGTCATGAATTTTGGACTAAAGTTTATGTTCCCGGTGTTAATGCCGATATGAATGTGGAACTTGAAAAAGCACTTCGGTTGGCTGACTTTATTGAAATCGGCGAATTAATGGCTCGCGATGCGTTGATGCGCGAAGAATCATGTGGTGGTCACTTCCGCGAAGAATACCAGACACCTGAAGGCGAAGCGTTGCGTAACGATGAAGATTTCTCATTTGCTTCGTGCTGGAAATTTGCCGGCGAAGGAAAAGAACCGGAATTGCTAAAAGAAGCGCTGGATTATGAGTTTATTCACCGTCAACAACGTAATTATAAAGCGTAAAGCCCCACCAAGCCTCCCCGAAGGGGAGGCTTTAAGAGCTATAAAATCATATTTAATATAAAAACTAACTTCAATTTTCCCCCTTTGGGGGAACTAAAGGGGGCTTACAATATGGAAAAAAATATAAATGTAACGCTAAAAATTTGGCGTCAGGCTGGTCCGAAAGTAAAAGGCGAATTCGAAACGTATAAACTGGACAATGTATCAACCGACAGTTCGTTTCTCGAAATGTTGGATATATTGAATGAAAAACTAATTCACCAACGCAAAGAACCAATCGCATTCGATCATGATTGTCGCGAAGGTATTTGTGGAATGTGCAGCTTGTATATAAACGGTCATCCACATGGACTCGACGGTGAAACTACAACTTGCCAACTTCACATGCGTCGTTTTCACGATGGTCAGACTATTACTATTGAACCCTGGCGTTCGGCAGCATTTCCTGTTATCAAGGATTTGATGGTCGATCGTGGTGCTTTCGATAAAATTATTCAGGCTGGTGGCTATGTGTCGGTAAATACCGGTGGTATTCCTGACGGAAATGCAATTCCAATCTCGAAAATTGATGCTGACGAAGCTATGGATGCTGCTTCTTGTATTGGTTGCGGTGCTTGTGCTGCTGCCTGTAAAAATGGTTCAGCCATGTTGTTTGTTGCGGCTAAAGTAAGCCAGTTGGCTTTGCTACCACAAGGTAAAGTAGAAGCTGCTCAACGTGCAAAAGCCATGGTTGCAAAAATGGACGAACTTGGTTTTGGTAACTGTACCAACACACAGGCTTGTGAAGCTGAATGCCCGAAAGGAATTTCTATTTCGCACATTGCCCGCTTAAACCGTGAGTTTTTGGTTGCAAAATTTAAAGATTAAAAATAAAACATCGTTTTATGAAAAAACAGGCTATCCGAAATGGGTAGCCTGTTTTTTTTAGTTCTAAATTGCACCTTCATGTAATACCAAATGAATTTTTATTTCAGCCCAAAGTCATTTTTGGTATAATGCCGATGCATATGGTACATTCCGTGAAACGGAAGAAATAAACAGTACAATTAGACGTAGTCGACATTGGACTGAATTATTTCTGCAATCGGTATAAATCCCAAATTGGGAAACACATTTCGTAAGCATTCCAGATTATATCACCATAATCAACAGTATAATTTTTAAATAATTGCTTGTCAAGGTACTTTCTTGACATAGGATTTCTGGCATTTTTCAAAAAACTTGAAAAATCAATTGTTTTCTCAACTCCATCTGAGAGTGAAAATTTTATGCTGTATTCTCCGATATATTCTGCCTTTATAATTGAAATAACCATGTTGTTGTTTTTTTTCAGTTATCTTCTTTCGTGCAAATATATATACTACATTTGAAATAATGAACAACTTAAATCTGGTTTAGTTTCTGATTTTATTGAAACATACAGATTACGAATCCGCCTCGACAAGTGTTTAATATTTTAATAAATTTATTTTTTTGTAATTTCTTCAGTTGTTATAAACATGTCTTGAGTTGTACCAGATTAGTACCAATTACTATTTACGACTTTTTAAAAACTCATCAGCTGACATGACTGGAATAACTGAATTTTTGAAGTCTTTTTGATTTCTTGTAATCAATATATTACACTCAGTTTTTAAGGCACAAAAATATTGTATTGCATTTTCAAAATCTGTAAAAGCAGAGTTTAACCCTTTTTCTATAATTGTTTCATCCACTTCTGCAACTCCGCAAATAATCTTAAATTTACGGAGTTTTTCTTTTATTTTGTCCGTACTTTCAAATTTTGAAAGAATACATAAAATATTTGAATATGAAAGAGCAGAGCAGACCAAAGTTAAATCTCCTTTATCTGCTAATGTTGCAATTTTCGCAGCAGATAAATAGTGAGGATGACGTTCTCCTAACAAATCTAACATTATATTTGTGTCGATAAATAACTTCATAATTATTTATACTTTTCCGAAAGATAACCCGAATAGTCTTTTTTTGAATCAATACTTAAAGGAATTTGAACGCCCGTGGACAAACTTTTGACAAATGGGGAAATGCTGATTTCACTTTCATCGGTTGAACCATTTTCATTCGTTAGAGACTTCAAGTACGCTTCTATCATGCGTGACAAACTTCTTTTATGCTTAGAAGCATAAAGTTTTGCGGTATCAATAACCTGTTTATCAAGCTTTAATGTCAATTTTGTATCCATATCAGTAAAATTATACGTGCAAATATATAATATGCATACGTATTTTCCAAATTATTCTCTGGTTTTTTTGAAATTTTATACTATCAATATGAATTTCTAATTCTTCACAAAATAAAAATCACAATTCATTTCTGTTATTCTTTCAACTCCCGTATCTTTGTATTTTCAATTATGAATTGTACATTATTAATTATGAATTGAACATAGTATGGCATTAATAAAATCGGTGAGAGGTTTTACTCCACAAATTGGAAATGATTGTTTTTTGGCAGAAAATGCCACCGTGGTGGGCGATGTGGTTCTGGGCGACGGTTGCAGCGTGTGGTTCAATGCGGTGTTGCGTGGCGATGTGAATTCAATTCGCATTGGTAATCACGTAAATATTCAGGATGGGTCGGTGTTACATACTTTATACGAAAAGTCGACAGTTATAATTGGCGATTATGTTTCCATCGGGCATAACGTGACTGTTCATGGTGCAAAAATTGATAATTACGCGCTGATTGGCATGGGTGCAACTTTGCTGGATTATGCCGAAGTGGGCGAGGGAGCTATTGTTGCTGCAGGAGCTTTGGTGCTGAGCAACACAATTATTCCGCCTTACACGCTTTGGGCCGGTGTTCCTGCAAAACTTATTAAATCGGTTGAGCCAAATCAAACCAATGAAATGAACCGCAAAATTGCTCATAACTATGCCATGTATGCCGGTTGGTATAAAGAAGATGCCCCCTAACCTCCTAAAGGGGGAATTTTAGCTGTATTTTAAAATATAGATTTCTCCACATTTAATAATTTATTGATATTCGATAAAATATAGTTGTTGAGCAATATTTTTATTTATCTTTGTGCTGTAAAACTTAAAAGAAAAATTATGTTGTTTCTGAATTTAATAGGGCAGGAGTGGAAGAAAAGTTTCAGGGCGCAGGGATTTTACAAAAATCTGGCTGTAAATCTTATGCTCGGATTTTTTGGAGTGTACATGGCCGTGATATTTCTTTTTCTGGGTTTTTCACTTCCCGAAATACTCGAAAAAGCAAATAATGTGTTGAATCCAATGGAACTGTTCAATGGTGCCATGTTGTATATAATTCTGATTGGGCTGGCTTTTCGCTTTTTTATGCAGCAATTAAATACGTTTAATTTGCCTCCCTATCAGGTTTTGCCCATCAGACGGTCCACGCTGATTAATTTTTTGTTATTAAAACCGCTTGCCAGTCCTGTAAATTATTTTTTATTGCTGGTCGTGGTTCCTTTTGCACTGAAATCTGTGGTAGGTTACTACAACCATTCGGTAGCAATGCGTTTTATCTTTAGTTTTGTATTTGTGGTTTGGTTCGATTCCCAAATGGCGGCGTACCTGAAAAGAAAATTCGGCTCGGGCTTAATTTCATTTATTGCTGTGTTGGTAGTTTTTGCAGGAATCGGAGCAATGGAATATTTCAAAGTATTTTCTCTTTTTGAAATGTCCAAAACGATATTCAATTTTATTGTATTGAAACCATTTGGATTGGTATTGCCTCTCGCTGCTGCAGGTTGTGCATACTTGCTCAACAGGTTGTTCTTTCTACAAAATTATTATCCCGAAAAATTTAACGAAAAAATTCAAACCAATAAATTTGCTGTTGGAGATTTTTCATTTCTGAACCGGTTTGGAATTATTGGTGAACTTATTTCGCTGGAAATTAAGCTGATTTTGCGGCATAAACGCACGAAAACTTCCTTGTACGTGTCGTGTTTTTTCTTGTTGTACGGTTTGCTTTTTTATACCAATCAGACTTATACCAATAGCTATGGAATGTTGTTTTTTGTAGCTATGCTGGTTACCGGTGCGTTAATGATGATGTTCGGACAATGGTCAATAAGCTGGGATAGCGGGCATTTTGATAGTTTAATGACTCGGAATATTCCAATCAGGACGTATTTAAATGCGAACTATTATTTGTTGATTGCTTTTAATGTTATTTGTTTTGTGCTGACAACTCCCTATTTCTTTTTTGGCACAAAAATTATATACATGCACCTTGCAGCTTTTATTTTTAATGTGGGAGTTAATGTGTATTTGCTTCTGTTTTTGGCAACATATAATACCAAACGGGTTGATTTGTCGAAATCTTCGGCCATGAATTATCAGGGAACAACCTATAAAAGCTTTCTTATTGTACTTCCAATCATGTTTTTACCCATGATTATTGTTGCTGCAGTCTCTGCAATTGCCGGCATAACGGTTGCTTTGTGGTCACTCACCACATTAGGGATTTTGGGAATCGCATTTAGAAACCAATTGATAACTGTTTGTGTCAATCAGTTTAACCGCAGGAAATACAAACTGGCTGAAGGATTCAGAGAAAGTGAATGATTTGATAATGAGCTGATTTAAGATAAGACAATTAACCAATTAACTAATTAACCAATATATGATTCAAGTTAGCGATTTACAAAAAACATACAACGGAATTACCGTTCTTAATATTTCAGATTTAAATATCAAGTCGGGCGAAAGTTTTGGTTTGGTCGGAAACAATGGTGCCGGAAAAACAACCTTTTTTCGCCTGATTCTTGATTTGATTGAAGCAACTACGGGTGAGGTGCGAATTGAAAATCAAAAAGTAGAACGGAATGATGCATGGAAAACGTCTACAGGTTCTTTTCTGGACGAAGGTTTTTTGATTGATTTTCTTACCACAGAAGAATATTTCAACTTTATAGGCAAACTACATCACAAATCGGAAGGTGATATTACTTCTTTTCTGGAATCGATGAAGGATTTTTTCAATGATGAAATTCTGGGTACAAAGAAGCTTATTCGTGATTTTTCAAAAGGAAACCAAAAGAAAATTGGTATTGCGGCGGCACTTATCGGTGATCCGAAAATTCTGATTTTGGACGAACCTTTTACAGCTCTGGATCCATCTTCTCAAATCCGGTTGAAACGGTTCTTAAACGAACTGCAAACACGGCTAAACATGACTATGCTCATTTCCAGTCACGATTTGAATCATATTACTGAAGTTTGTAAACGTATCGTGGTATTGGAAAAAGGCAAAATTGTGAAAGATATTCAAACAAATGATGATACGCTGAAGGAATTAGAATCGTATTTTGCAGTATAAAAAAGCGAATTAATTCAAATAAAATTTCCGCATATTACGCTGAAAAACGCAGATAAATTATAAATCCGCGAAAGTCAGCGTAATCTGCGGGAAACTATTTTATTTATAAATTAAAACTTTCTTCAACGCGGTATTTTCCATACATTTCTTTTACCGTGCAGCATTCGGTATAAGCGTCGTGCTCAAAAAATAGTATTTGTCTTTTTTCAACCGCTTCCTCCAGCAGAATTTTCTTTTCTGACATGGCTGAAATTGGATAAGTATCGTAAGCCGAAATCCACGAAACAGGAACAGTAGCCGCTATTGGAATCACATCGCCAACATAAACATACGTTTTTGTGTCTGTATTGATGTAAGTTACCAATTGTCCAACCGTGTGACCGTCAAAAAGTCGGACCTCTACTTCCGGACAAAGCCATTGGTTTTCAGTTACCAGTTTTAATTTTCCGGCCTCCTGAATGGGCATCATGTTTTCCATAAAATACGAATCGCCTTCACGTGCATTCGGTTTCAGAAAATTTTTCCACTGAGTTTCACCCACCCAATGTGTAGCATTCGGGAAAGTGAGCTCTACTTTTGTTTTGTCCGAATTGAATTTGGTGCAACCGCCGCAATGATCGAAATGCAAGTGAGTGAGAACGACATCGGTTACGTCGGTTGATTTGTAACCTAGTTTTTTAAGTTCGTCATCAAAGTTGATAACTTCTTTAAAATCATAATATTTAAGGTATTCCAGTTGCTTATCTCCTGCACCCGAATCAATCAAAATCAATTTTTTGCCGGTGTCAATAAGTAAACAACGCATGGCCATTTGACAAAAATTCTCATCATCACAGGCATACCGTTTTTGCCAGACACGTTTTGGAACAACTCCGAAAATCGCACCCCCATCCACGTGAAATATGCCGGCTTCTATTTTGTGTAACTTCATAATTAGTCTTTTATATCTTTAAAACTTTAAAACTCAAACTCAACAAACACTTTAAATTATTGACTTGACAAACTTTTTAGTACATTTGCAGTTTAATTAATTTTTTGCAAAAATACGAAAAATCATTCAACATTTAGTCTTATGCAACGAGTACATTTTATCGCTATCGGTGGAGCTGCCATGCACAACTTAGCCATTGCTATCAGCAAAAAAAGTAATTTCCAGGTTACCGGTTCCGATGACGAAATTTTCGAACC
>JBBQMQ010000148.1:0-9188 GCA_038329115.1 Bacteroidales bacterium | reverse complement strand
ATGAGCACGTTGGTGGATGTGGCTCCAACTCTTTATTGTAGCAGTATTCCGGATTGGAAATTTGTGAGCGATTGGTATAAAGATTTGACTTACAGCAAATTCAATTCCGACTTTGTTCTCAAAGAAACTGTATCAAATTTGCTGAAAGGAAAAGAAAATATCAGTGACATGGAAAAAGCAAAGATTTTCTATACTTATATTTTGGAGAATATCAGCTATTCTGATGTTTCATTTCTTCACAGTAATTACATTCCACAAAAAGCATCGCGAACCATTACAACCCGTTTAGGCGATTGTAAAGATGTTTCGACGCTATTTGTTGCACTCTGTCACGAAGTCGGCATTAAAGCCAATCTGGTTCTTATTTCAACCCGAAATAACGGGAATAACACCATGCCTCTTCCTGCCATTGATTTTAATCATTGTATTGCCCAACTTAATCTGGATAATAAAACTTATTATCTGGAATTAACGGACAATATGTTGCCATTCGGTGCAGCCATGGTGGTTGATTTAAACTCAGAAATACTTCCTATTCCAATGGCCGACGAAAACCTCGGAGATAAACTCATACGAATGGAAATGCCGTTCAGAAGAAAAAATAGTATGAATCGCTTTCATACCGTTACCTTCAATAATAATGATATGCAAATTATCAGGAAATCAATTTCGTACGAAGCTTTTGCATCCGAACTCCGCGACATGTACAGGAATATTGGCAGTGAAGAGCAACTGAAAAAAATCAGTCAGGCTGTAGCAACTGATTTTACTACGCCAATTAAAATAAACGATCTGAAATTTACGAATATCGATAATCTTACTGACAGTTTAATTATTGATTATAAAATGGATGTGAAGAATGCTGTTCAGGATGTAGCCGGAATGAAAATATTCAATTTGCCCTGGACTGAAAAGCCATCTTCGCTGGAAGTAGTAACTGAAGAAATCCGTAAATATCCGCTACAGTTGTGGTCCTACATGTCCAACGAGAACTGCTCAGAAGAACTGACTATTAATTTGCCTGTTGGTAAAAAATTGATTGAAGTTCCTTCGAATGTAAAACTCGAATGTAAAAATGCAAGTTACCAATTGGTTTTCGACACAAAAACTCCCGGCAAAGTAATTGTTCACCGGTCTTTCATTCGTAAAACGGAAGAAGTTGCTCAGGATGAATACAATGCCTTTCGTGATTTTCTGAACCGAGTCAGCGAATCGGACAATAAGCAATATGCTATCAAATAAAATATTGCTTAGAATTTAAAAATCAAACGGAGGAATTGCAGATTTGCAATTCCTCCGTTTGATTTAAGAACAATAAAGCCATTTCGGTTGAAATTTTATCCCGATTTACGGGTCTAATATACTTCTAAACATACGATTTAATTAATTTATTTCAAATAAAACAATCCCAACTCTATATGAAATATCTGACTGGTTGGGATAATACTAACCTGCTATTTTGTACAAACTGATATTTCTTTTTCTCAAAAATAATTTGGAATTGTGAATCAATTTTGTAGTTTTGGAGTTTTAAAAAAATGCAAATTCAACTGATTTACAGTCGGATATGACAGTTATGACGACACGTATAATCCCAAAGGGGTTGAATGTGATTAACCACGGGTGCAGTCTGTAGATGATGAAAAAAAAACGGGAAACAACCTCATTTATATACACCCATGCATTTCATACATGGCTAATCACATTCAACTGCGTTGCAGTTGGGTGGGGCATACATATTTATGATCTACCATGCAGTGCATACAGACCCATTATCTTCCATGCATTGCACACATGTTTAAAAGAAAGAAACCTTTTAAAAATTAATAGTATGAGTTCTTATACACAGTCTGTTTATCAACTTGTTTTTAGTACAAAATACAGAGAGAAAACGCTTATTAAATCCGATAGGGAAGAATTATTCAGATATATCTGGGGCATTTTAAAAAGTAAAAAATGTCATCTGTACCGCATTGGCGGAATTGAGGATCATATTCATATTCTTACTCATATTCATCCTTCTATAGCGGTAGCTTCGTTGGTGAAGGATATTAAACTGGCGAGTTCGGATTATATCAAAGAACAAAATCTGTTTCCTCATTTCGGGGGCTGGCAGATTGGATATGGTAGTTTTACTTATTCCTACAGTGATAAAGACCATCTGATTGAGTATGTAAAAAATCAGGAAAAACATCATCATGTCCATTCATTTAAGGAGGAATTGATTGAATTATTGAAAGAACACGGGGTGGAATTTGATGAAAAGTACCTGGAGTAGATAATGATTGTCAATAACTTTATTAATTGTTTATTGAAATTGTGAAAAATTGTTTGTAATTTTGTAAAAAGAAATACTAATCACATGAATATCGCCCAGATAGAAACAAACCTCCAACATCTTATTGATGATTTCAATAAAGAAAGTTTTATTTTCGATCTTTTATTGGCTTATGGTACACCAAAATCAACCATTGCACGGTTGCAACAAAGCAGTGCTTCTATGTTTGGCGGCTTGGGTGAAGATGTGGTGATAAAGAAAAAAGTTTTCTTCCGTGAAGTGGACAATTCCAATTTAGCTAATGAATTGGAAAGTCTGAAAATAATTGAGAAAGTCAAAAAACAAGATCCACGTTTTATTGTAGTTACAGATTATGAAACTTTGCTGGCTTACGACACTAAAACAACCGAAAGCCTCGATATTCTTTTGATGGAAATAACTCAATCACTTGACTTCTTCTTACCCTGGGCAGGTATGGAAAAACACAAAGGAGTGGAAGAACAGGAAGCCGACGTAAAGGCAGCCGAACGGATGGCGAAACTTTACGACGAAATTACCAAAGAAAATCCCACTCAAACACACGAAGAAGTTCATAATCTGAATGTATTTCTTTCCCGACTGTTATTTTGTTTCTTTGCCGAAGACACGGGCATTTTTGAAGAAAATCAGTTTTCATTAGCCATAAAAAACCACACACAGGAAGATGGTAGCGACCTAAATACCTATTTGGATGGGTTGTTTCGGGTGTTGAATACGCCAAACGCCAAACGTGGTGGTGATGGTGGTGGCGTTGGTGGTGGTAGAGACGCCATGCATGGCGTCTCTCGTGATGGTGGCAAAGACGCCATGCATGGCGTCTCTACGGAAATACCCACATACCTGGCATCATTCCCCTATGTAAATGGTGGATTGTTCCGAAATCAACATTCCGTTCCTGTTTTTACGCAGCGTAGCCGACGAATGCTGCTCGACTGCGGGTTAAACCTGCAATGGCGGGACATAAACCCGGACATTTTCGGATCCATGATTCAGGCGGTGATTACCCCCGAACACCGTGGAGGATTAGGTATGCACTACACCTCCGTGCCCAACATCATGAAGGTAATAGAGCCGCTGTTCCTTAATGAATTGCGTGATGAATTTGATACAATTGTAGAGACGCGGCATGCCACGTCTCTAAACATTGGGCAAACCACGTCTGTACAGACGCGGCATGCCACGTCTCTACAAACACGGCATGCCACGGCATTACGGCAATTACTGAAACGTATCTGGAATATAAAAATCTTCGACCCAGCTTGCGGAAGCGGTAACTTTCTGATTATTGCTTACAAAGAACTCCGCAAACTGGAAATGGACATTTTCAACGAATTAGGCACATTTGCTTTCTCCGAAATAAGCCTGAGTAACTTTTACGGCATAGAGTTGGACGACTTCGCCCACGAAGTAGCCACACTCAGTCTTTGGCTGGCCGAACACCAAATGAACCAAATTTTCCGAGCCCGCTTTGGTGATGCTAAACCGGCTTTACCACTGCAAGAAACCGGCAATATCGTTCAAGGTAACGCTTGCCGAATTGATTGGGAAACGGTTTGCCCGAAAAATGTGGTCACTGAGCAAGGTCGAAGTGAGCTTGCCGAAGTATATATTTTGGGAAATCCACCTTATTTGGGAAGTAGTATGCAATCTGCTGAGCAAAAAGATGATATGGCGTTAGTTTGCAAAGGATTTGAAAATTACAAAAACCTTGATTACATAGCCTGTTGGTTTGTAAAAGGAGCGCAATTTATTGCTGGAGGAAATGCTCAATTTGCTTTTGTAAGTACTAATTCTATCTGTCAAGGTGAGCAAGTTGCTTTGCTTTGGCCGAAAATTTTCGAGAAGGATTTAGAAATTAGTTTTGCACATACTTCTTTTAAATGGATAAATAACGCAAAAGCAAATGCAGCTGTAATTGTAATAATAGTTGGTATTTTAAACAAAAATCATCAAAAAAATAAATTTATCTTTTCAGAAGGTAGAATTCAACTTGTCAAGAATATAAATGCATATTTAGCACAAGGGAATAATATTATTATCAAGAAACAGAACAAACCAATTTCAATCCTTCCTGATATGACCTATGGAAATAAAGCTGTAGATGGAGGGAATTTAATATTAGATGAACAAGCTAAAAATGAAATATTATCTAATGATTCAAATGCCTCAAAATTCATTCGGCCATTACTTGGTTCATATGAATTCATTAATGGAGCAATGAGATATTGTTTATGGATTGATACTTCATTCGCAGCCGAAGCAATGTTAATAAACATAATTAACAATAGAATAAAAAATACAAAAGATTTTAGATTAAAAAGCATAGACGAAGGCGCTCGCAAATTATCTGAAAAACCTTATCAATTTCGTGATTTTCTTTGTTCAAAAACACAATCAATAATCATTCCTAGAGTATCTTCGGAGAGAAGAAAATATATTCCAATTGGTTTTCTAAATTCAGATACGATTATTTTAGATTCAGCACAAGCAATATATGATGCAGATCCATGGATTTTTGCAGTTATAAATTCTCAAATACACATGAATTGGGTTTGTGTTGTTGCAGGGAGATTGAAGTCTGATTATCGTTATTCATCTCAACTCTGTTACAACACATTTCCATTCCCACCAATCTCCGACAAACAAAAAAAGGAACTCGAGCAACACGTTTACAATATATTGGCAGAGCGCGAAAAGCACAGCGAAAAAACCTTGGCACAGCTTTACGACCCCGACAAAATGCCCGACGGTCTGCGTGAAGCGCATCGGTTAAATGATTTAGCTGTGGAGCGTTGCTATCGTAGCAAACCCTTTGAAAATGACGAAGAACGGCTGGAATACTTGTTTAAGCTATATGAAACTATGATAGCCGAGGAAAAAGAGAAGGGGACGTTGTTTGAAACTGAGAAAAAATCTAAAAAGAAAACCTTAAAGGGAGCTAAAGAATGAACACCGAAGGTATTAAATATGAATAACTCCCAGTAAGTGAAACGCAACTGGGGGATAATAAAACAAGAAATCACCCAACCCCAGCGAGGTTGAACAACTGCAATCAAAACAATAAATTATGTTCGAAAGTATTAAATCATTTTTCGATATTATTTACGATAGATCTAGGTCAATCGGTCATAGAACCGCTGTCTTTTTCTCAACTGTCGGATTTCTAATCATTGTAGATTTGTGTTTCAACTTTACGTATGATATCCATATTTCTAACAAACTTTCAAACCTTAAAACTATTTCGGAGCTGAAAGAAATTTACAAAAATGATTCTGTGGTAGTAGAGAAACTAAGAAAAACTGAGATGAGATTGTTAAGTAGTGGGCATTACTCTGAATTAATTCCATTCTATTATTCCGGATACAATCCTAAGTTTTCTGAAACTATTGAAATCAAAACAACTCAATCAATTCAGAATAAACCAATTCAGCTTAACAGAAAAGATTCTCTACAAATAAAACGAATATTGGAGCTTAGTTCTGTCAACAAGCATGAAAAAGATTTCTCAAGTTATATGCTTTTCTTTGATTCGTTGAGAACCAGTCAACAGAAAGTAATTGAGAAAACAGAAACAAAAATTATTAAGCAACCAATACAAGCAGTTGATTCAAAAGAGCGTTCAAGAATGTTGATGTTTATAAGTTCGAATTTTATCTTTCTCCTTATTTTCATATTTCTGATATTTGTTCCATTTTTCAATAAAGATCAAAAATTGGGAACCTTGATTTTTGCAATTTTTGCAATGGAAGTCATGTTGGCAATTATTATGATAGTAGTTTATTGGACAGCCTATTGGATTCCTGTCATTTTTCATAATCCATGGTGGAATTATATGTTGAATTTCGCTATCAATTTATTATTCATAATTGGCTTAACGAAATTGACGAAGAAAGCTTCAAAAAAATCAGTTTAAATAATAAGCATTTAAATCATTTAGTCATTAGCCTGTTTATTAATTACGATAACTTTTAGAAATATTATCCTATGTCTGAAGAAAATAACAAACAAAATATAATCATTTACAACACTGCCGATAGCAAGGCGAGTGTATCGCTCTATTCCAAAGATGGTATGGTGTGGATGAACCAAAACCAGCTTGCAGAACTTTTTGACACCTCGAAACAAAATATCGATCAACACATAGCCAGTATATTGAAAGAGAACGAATTAATTGAAAATTCAGTTGTAAAGAATTACTTTACAACTGCTTCTTTAGCTGAATTGAAAATCGACAGAGCCAACTACTTGGGATATTAACCCATAATAACACCACAGATGAGTTCAGAAATATTGATATATCAAACCGAAGACGGCAGAACAAAAATACAAACCCGTTTGGAACACGAAACGGTTTGGCTTACACAAGAGCAAATTGTGAATTTGTTTCAGCGCGACCAGTCTGTAATTTCTCGCCATATTAACAATTTATTCAACGAAGGAGAATTGGATAGAGAAAGCAATATGCAAAAAATGCATATTGCAAATTCTGACAAGCCTGTAATTTTTTACAACCTCGATGTAATCATATCTGTGGGTTATCGAGTGAAATCGCATAGGGGCGTACAATTTCGAAAATGGGCTACGGCATTGATTAAAGAGTACATTATCAAAGGCTTTGCCATGAACGATGAACTGCTGAAAGAAGCTGGTGGTGGCAATTATTTTGATGAATTGTTGGCACGGATTAGAGATATACGTTCGTCGGAAAAAGTGTTTTGGCGCAAAGTACTTGATATTTATGCTACCAGCATTGATTATGATCCTAGCACCGCCCAGTCGGAACTATTTTTCAAGACCATTCAAAATAAAATGCATTGGGCTGCACACGGACATACTGCCGCTGAAGTAATTTTTTACAGAGCCGATGCTTCCATTCAATATGCCGGACTTAAGAGTTTCAAAGGTGCAAAACCAACCAAACAGGAAATGGAAATTGCCAAAAATTTCTTGAAGGAGGATGAACTCAATATCCTGAACCGGATGGTTACTGCTTATTTAGAAATAGCTGAAATTCAAGCCATGAATAGGCAACCCATGTATATGAATGATTGGGTGGAGCGGTTGGATGGATTTCTGACAATGACTGGAAAAAACATTCTCAGTCATGCTGGTTCTGTTAGTCACGAAATAGCAATTGAAAAGGCACATACTGAATATGACAAATACAACGAACGAATGAAGGACGAGCTAACTGTTGCAGAAAAAGACTTTATTCATCAGATAGAAGCTACAGCCAAACAATTAAAAAAAGGAAAATAACCATGCCCGATTTAGTCCATGTTACTTACGCCCAAACAGGGCAAAGCTCCCAAACCAATGCAATGGGAATGCGCGAAATGCAGGAAAAAGCATATCAGGAACGTGAAGCGCAATACTTGTTGTTGAAAGCTCCGCCCGCCTCTGGTAAATCGCGCGCATTAATGTTTCTGGCGTTGGATAAGCTGATGAAGCAGGGATTGAAAAAAGTGATTGTTGCAGTTCCCGAAAAATCTATTGGTGGTTCGTTTCGTGCCACCGATTTAAAAAGCAATGGTTTCTTTGCCAATTGGGAATTGCACGATAATTACAACTTGTGTACTCCTGGCAATGATGGTAGCAAAGGCAAAGTTCAGGCATTTTGTAACTTCATGCAGAATGACGAAAAAATACTGATATGCACACACGCCACCTTGCGTTTTGCATTTGAGGAACTCACTGAAACTGATTTCGATAATTGCTTGCTGGCAATTGATGAATTTCACCACGTTTCGGCAGATGGAGATAGTAAATTAGGTGAATTATTACGTTTGATAATGGAAAAATCTACCGCTCATATCGTGGCTATGACCGGCTCTTATTTCCGTGGCGATAGCGTGCCGGTATTGCTACCCGAAGATGAAGAAAAGTTCACCAATGTTACCTATACGTATTACGAGCAGTTGAATGGATATACTTACCTGAAATCATTGGGTATTGGTTATAATTTCTATCAGGGAAAATATACCGAAGCTATTATGGATGTACTTGATACTGATAAGAAAACAATACTTCATATTCCGAATGTAAATTCAGGCGAATCGCTCAAACGAAAATACGATGAAGTAAACTTCATTTTAGACGCTATTGGAGTAGTCGAAAAAGTAGATTCAAAAACAGGAGTTATTTCGTTGAAACGTCATTCAGACGGAAAGATGCTAAAAATTGCGGATTTGGTAAATGATAATTCAAGAGAAAGAGAACAAATAATTGCCTATTTACGTGATATGAAATCCGTTGACGATATGGATTTAATCATTGCGCTGGGTATGGCAAAAGAAGGTTTTGACTGGCCTTGGTGTGAATATGCTTTGACAGTTGGCTATCGGGGTTCGCTTACTGAAATTGTTCAGATTATTGGTCGTGCCACTCGTGACAGCAACAATAAAACACACGCACAATTCACCAACCTTATTGCTCAGCCCGATGCAACAAATGATGATGTAAAATTTGCTGTAAACAACATGCTGAAAGCCATTACAGCTTCATTGCTTATGGAACAGGTATTGGCACCAAGTTATAATTTCAAACCTCGTTTTTCAGCCGATGATAAACCCAACCCCGGCGAGATTCTGGTAAGAGGTTACAAAGCTCCAAGTTCTAAGAGAGTAAAAGACATTCTGGCTTCAGATATAAACGATTTGAAAGCTAAGATTCTGGCGGACGATGCCATTTTAAAAGCTATCCCTGGCAATATGGATGCAGAGGTAATCAATAAAGTGTTGATTGAAAATGTTATCCGAAAAAAATACCCCAATCTGAGTGAAGAGGAAACCGAAGAAGTCCGACAATATGTGGTGATGGATTCGGTAATGAAAAATACCTTGCAGATAAATGTCAAAGACTTGAAAAAGGC
>JBBQMQ010000147.1:0-9259 GCA_038329115.1 Bacteroidales bacterium | reverse complement strand
ATTATATCGTTCTAAAACCAAACACGTGAATAATCAGCTCTATCGCCTTATTATTGCACATCTCAAAGAGATTATCCGCGAACCGGCCGTGCTGTTTTGGGGAATTGGTTTCCCTATTTTAATGGCATGGGGACTTGGAATTGCTTTTACTACTAAGAAAGAAGTAAGTCTTGATGTTGCAGTGATACAACAATCAGAATCTTCTATCAATCAAAAATCAATTCTTACAGACATTTTTGAACATTATCCTGCCAAACAAAAAAATGATTTTAAACTGATTCTGACAAACAAGAAGCTGGGGAATATAAATCTTACTTTTCATGCCTGCACCAAAGAAGAAGCTCATGTTCTTTTGAAGAAAGGTACTGTGAATCTGATTGTTGAAAGTTTAAATAATAAAATCTATTATTACTTTGATCCGGCAAATTCAGAAGCTCAACTGCTTTACCAGTTATTAAAAGGGCTAACTCATAACGGAAGTGATTTTTATTCTTCACAGCAGGATGAAATCAGGCCGCTTTCTGTTTCCGGAACGCGTTATATCGATTTTCTGATACCTGGATTACTCGCCATGGGCATTATGATGTCATCAACCTGGGGAATCAGTTATAACCTAATTGAACGCCGATCAAAGAAACTTCTTCGCAGAATGGTTGCGACACCCATGAAAAAAACCAATTTACTAATTGCACTTATTACAGCACGATCTGCGATGAATTTTGTTGAAGCTGTATTACTATTCTTCTTTTCTGTCCTTTATTTTGGCATTCAAATTCAGGGAAGTATTCCAGCTTTGTTTCTGCTTTTTTTTGCAGGAAATATCGCTTTTGCAGGCATTTCCGTATTAATTTCGTCCCATACTTCCAATCCTGAGATTGGAAATGGATTAATCAATGCTATTGTAACGCCAATGATGGTGGTTTCAGGGATATTTTTCAGTTATCAGCATTTTCCGGAATGGACAATTCCAATTATCAGAAATTTGCCATTAACTATGTTGGCAGATGGAGCAAGAAGTATTTTCAATGAAGGTGCAGGATTTATGCAGGTGTGGAAAGAGATATTAATACTTTCGTCAACTGGATTAATAACTTTTTTTGCCGGTTTGAAAGTATTTAAATGGTATTGAAAATAGGGTTGGTTCTTAAAAATCGAAAAGGTAGGGGGCTTATTCCCCTACCTCTCAGACCACCATGTATCGCCAATGGTTAGGTATAGCACATTACATTAAACAGTCGTGATTAACAGTTTCGATTTTATAATTTAAATTTTAAACAACATAGGTTGTAGAAGCAGTATCACCACCACGGCCAGTCCAGTTAGTATGGAAAAATTCGCCACGTGGTTTGTCAATGCGCTCGTAAGTATGCGCTCCGAAATAGTCACGTTGAGCTTGCAACAGGTTGGCAGGCAAACGTTCGCTGCGAAGTCCGTCGAAGTAGCAAAGAGCTGAAGTCAACGCAGGTACAGGTACACCGTTAGTCAAAGCGGCAGCACACACACGACGCCATCCGGCTTGTGCTTTTTCAACGATATCTTTGAAGTGTGGGTCAAGCAACAGATTTTCAAGCGTTGGATTAGTGTCAAATGCTTTTTTAATATCGCCCAAGAACGTAGAACGAATAATACATCCACCACGCCACATCAACGCGATTCCACCATAGTTCAGGTTCCATTTGTATTCGCTGGCAGCTTCCATCATCAGATTGTAGCCCTGCGCGTACGAAATAATTTTAGCTCCAAACAATGCATCTTTCAGGTCGGCAATCATTTGTTTTTTGTCACCACTGAAAGTTGTACCAGGACCACTGATTACTTTCGAAGCTTTCACGCGGATATCTTTTTGTGCTGATAAACAGCGTGCAAATACTGATTCACCAATCAAAGTCAATGGAATACCTAAGTCAAGCGCAGAAACACCAGTCCATTTTCCGGTTCCTTTTTGTCCGGCAGTATCAAGAATTTTTTCAACTAATGCTTCGCCGTTTTCGTCACGGAAGCCCATGATATCGCGTGTAATCTCAATCAGGTACGAATCCAAATCGCCTTCGTTGTACACTTTGAATACGTCATGAATCTCATCAGCATTCAAACCAAGCAAATCTTTCATAACCTGATACGCTTCGCAAATAATTTGCATATCACCATACTCAATACCGTTGTGAACCATTTTTACAAAGTGACCAGCACCACCTTCGCCAACCCAGTCACAGCAAGGAACTCCACCTTCTACTTTGGCAGAAATTGCTTGTAAAATACCTTTCACAGCTGGCCATGCAGCAGGAGAACCACCCGGCATGATTGAAGGACCTAACAAGGCACCTTCTTCGCCACCCGAAACACCAGTGCCAATATACAGCAACCCTTTGCTTTCAACGTACTTTGCACGACGAATCGTATCCGGAAAATGCGTATTTCCACCATCAATAATGATATCACCAGCTTCCAAACAAGGAATTAACTGTTCGATAAAATCGTCAACAGCCTGACCAGCTTTTACCAGCATCATTACTTTGCGTGGTTTTTCCAATGATTCGCACAATTCTTTGATAGAATGTGCACCAATAAAGTTTTTACCGGCACCACGTCCGGCAATGAATTTGTCTACTTTGTCAACCGAACGATTGAAAACGCCAACGGTAAAACCTTTACTTTCCATGTTCAATACCAGGTTTTCGCCCATTACGGCCAACCCGATTAATCCAATATCCGCTTTTTGTTTCATGATAATCTGCCCCTTAATCCCCTAAAGGAGAAATTTTTAGTTAGTATTAATTATATAATTTTTGTTTCTATTTATAAATAACAAGTCTTTAATCCCCCTTTAGGGGGTTTGGGGGCAATTAAACCCCATTTTTTTAAGTTTTTCTAATGTCGATATTTCAATATCTCTTGCAATAATACTAAATGCCGGAAATTCCCTGCGTGTGGGATAATCACCTCGCAATTGTTCGAATTGTTCAGGATTGTTCCGTAAATCATGGTCATCATTTCGTATATCATACGTATGCAAAATGACTTCGGAAATAATTTCTTGTTCCGATAATCCTGAACCGTCAATTTCAATAACCGGATTTTCAGGCAATTCAACTCCGGAAGGTTGCCAGTTTTCCAGTCCAAGTCCGAAATATTGACTGATGGCATGAACACTCATTTGCGTTCCTTTTGCTTTTCCATCTTTCGAATATCCTGCAATATGCGGTGTTGCCAAATCAGTCATTTCCAATAGTTCCCGATCAAGTTCCGGTTCATTTTCCCAACAATCACACACAAATCCCGAAAGTTGAATATTATCCAACGCTTCTTTAACAGCTTTTGTTTCAACCACTTCACCGCGACAGGAATTGATCAGAATGGGACGGCGTTTTAAATCGGAGAAAAACACATCATTTCCTAAATGATACGTGGCATCTTTTCCTTTCATATTGAGCGGAACGTGCAACGTAATGATATCTGCCTGCTGTTTGATCTGATTTAAACTCACGAAAGCTTTTGAACCTTCGGCGCGTTCGCGTGGCGGGTCGTTTAGTAACACTTTCATTCCCAAAATCTCACAAACGGTTGCCACCTTACTTCCTACATTGCCCACTCCCACTATACCGATGCACATTTCGTTCAGTTGAAGACTATTCTCTTCGGCTAAAACCATCAATGTAGAAGCGATATATTGTTCCACCGATTTGGAATTACAGCCGGGCGCATTCGTCCATTTTATTCCAACCGAATCGCAATAATCTGTATCAATGTGGTCGTAACCAATGGTTGCCGTTGCAATAAATTTCACGGAAGAACCGGCCAATAATTTTTCATTACAAATGGTACGGGTTCGGGTCACAATTGCATCAGCATCGTTTGCAATTTCAGCCGTAGTTTTTGAACCAGGCAAATAAATCACTTCAGCTACATTTTCGAATGCACCTTTAATGTACGGAATTTTATCGTCGACAATTATCTTCATTGAACTAAACACCTGCCCCCTAACCCCCTAAAGGGGGAATTCTTTGCTCCCCCTTTAGGGGGTTGAGGGGCTTATTTTAATATTTAAACTTATCTTTAAACGCCCACAAACCCAACGCAGGATTGGAAATATAGAAAATCTCTTCTCCGTCAGGCATAGTATTATATCCATCACGTAGTTTTGTCGGATCGTATTTGGCACTTACTTCATCAATATCGTCATACTTGAAACCAACGCTTTCAATTTCAGCCTGAGTCAGGTTTTCAGCACCTTTGCCCGGACAATACGTTATGCTGAAACGACCTTCGGAAGAACCGTGAATCAAATGTGCTGCTGCACTCAGATTATTACGCAATTCTTCGTTTTCGTCACAAGCTTTGAGCGTGTGTGGAGTTCCGAGATAACCGTATTTCCTGATTAACCGATCAATTTCTTTGTCTTCTCCAAATTCTTTCAGAGCCGGAGCCAGAATGATCAGTTCACCTTCATCGGCAATAGCCATACGGGTACGGTAAACGGATTTATTACCTAACCACGTACTTTTGAATTCAGTCGGATCAAGATAAACCACCACTTTTGTCAATGGTTTGTCAAGCATTTCAAAATTAACCAACAAAGCCAGTTTAGCTGCTTTATCAAACACTTCAAAATCATCGCCAATATACAATCCACGGCATTTTATTTTGCCATCGGTTTTGTCCAATCCAACAACAGTTTGAACATAAACAATTGGTAAATGATTGGTGAAATTATCCGAAGCGTAATTGAAAATGCGACGAACAGGCGTGTCGGCGTGCCCCATCATGCGTTCCATGCCGTAAGCAGCACCCACAAAGTGACTTTTATTGATTCCTTCCACGCCACCGGTTCCAACAAAGACATTTTTGTTGTAATTAGCCATTCCAACCACTTCGTGAGGAACAAACTGACCGATTGATAAAATCAAATCAAAATTGCCTTCAACCAGCAATTTGTTTACCTGAGCCGGCCACGGGAATTCAACTGCACCTTCCGAAACTTCTTTTACAAATTCTGCCGGAACAATACCAACAGTCACCACATCATTGCGCCAGTCGTGTTCACGAATCAGTGAAGCCGGCATTTTGCCAAACATATGCGAAATCTGATGATCAGTCATTGGTGAATGTGTTCCCAAAGCAGGCAACACATCGGTCAACGCCTCGCCATAATACTGCCACGAAAACTCAGTCAGTTCACCGGCACGACTTGGCAACCGTGTATAATCGGGAGGAATGGCAAGCACTTTGTGCTTCTTTCCTATTTTTTCCAACGCTTCGAAAAGACCTTTTTTCAGGTCTTCGGCGGATAAAACATGGTTTATCGAACCAATTTCATAGTACATCATAGTTTTATGTTTTTTAGGCCAAGGCACAGGCTAAGGCACAGTTTGTATTAATATTTTCAATAAAGGAAAAGGCAAAGACTCAAGAAAAAAAAGAGAAAAATACTATTTTTCTAGAGAATGAATTAATGCACTAATTTCTTCATTGACAATTTTATATCTATTTATCAAATCCTCAGTTTTTTCATCGCTTATATACTTTTGAGATTGAGCAACTAAAATCTGACTCATTGATTCAAATGCACTTCCTCTTGAAATTTTTTAAAACCGTGTTTTATCTTTCGGTTCAAAACGTCCATAACCTTCAGCTAAATTATGAACAACTGAATTAGCTGCACGTTTCAATTGATCTGTCAAAGCGAATCGTTCGTCAGCAGGAAATAGTTTAATAAATTGATAAACCTCAATCAATAATCTGAATGACTTTTGCCAAACACCCATATCGCGAAAATCATTGAATTTCTTTTCCATAAAAAATAGATTTGTTTTTTCAATTATTCAATTGCAAAATAAATTGTATATAGATATAAAAACCTATGCCTTCGCCTTTGCCTGATCCTTCGCCTTTGCCTTTTCCTCCGCCTTTGCCTTCGCCTGTATTTTATCTCTTCACTCTCGCATTTCCGCCCCAGATGCTCCAAATCATTTCTTCGTCGGCTGGTTGTGCATAGTCGGTTAAGAAAGTTGTTGCCAATGCGCCCGAAGCCCAACCGAACTGAGCCCATGCTTCTGATGGCCAACCTTTCAAAATGGCGTAAAGCATACCACCTACGAATCCGTCGCCACCACCAATACGGTCGAGAACTTGGATTTTCCGAGGCTGGATTACATTCCAGGTATCACCATCCAACATAATGGCACCCCAAAGATGTTCGTTGGTGCTGATTACCTGACGTAACGTAGTTGCATAAACCGAAGCATTTGGGAAAGCAGCTTTTACACGACCAATCATGCCTTTGAAACCTTCAATTTCAGCCTCAATACCTTTACCACCGGCTTCAGGACCTTTAATTCCCAAACAAAGTTGGAAATCTTCTTCGTTTCCAATCAAGATATCAGCAACAGAAGCAATTTCAGTAAAAATATCACGGAGTTCTTTATCACGACCTTTCCAGAAAGAAGCACGGTAATTCAAATCGAATGAAATACGTGTTCCGGTTTTCTTAGCATAACGAGCCAATTCCAGACAGAAGTTACTAGTTTCAGCCGACAAAGCACCAATCAAACCCGATAAGTGAAGGATCTGAACACCTTCTTTTACAAAAATACGTTCCAAATCGAAATCTTTCACGTTCAATGTACGTCCCACTTCACCTGCACGATCGTTTAAAACGCGTGGTCCACGGGTTCCGAAACCGCTGTCGGCAATATTAAATTGGTGACGATAACCCCATGGATCACCCTGTGCCACTTCCGGACCTTCATAATCCATATTGCGACTACGTAAATCGGCTTTAATGAGTTGTGCAATCGGACTATCTTTCACAAAAGTAGTCAATACCTTTACAGGAAGTCCTAGAAATGATGAAATGCTGGCCACATTTGTTTCAGCACTTGAAGCCTGCATTTCATACAAATGGCTGCTGTGAACAGGTTGACCATTTACGGGTGTAATTCGAACTCCCATACTGGTTGCCACCATCAGGGAATATTTGCAATCTTTTCTAAGTGTTATCATAATAATTAGAAGCCTCCTAACCCCCTAAAGGGGGAATTTTCGGCAGGCGATTTTAAATGTTATACAATAAATAATAATTTTAATTTCTTTCTCAATCTTAAATTCCCCCTTTAGGGGGTTAGGGGGCTCATTTCTAAAAAAGTGTTCTCGATATTCCGAGTTCCAGTCCGCGTAATTCGGCCATACCGCGAAGCATGCCGATAGCTGAATAACCCGGATTTGTTTTTTTGTGCAAATCATCGAGCATCTGGTGACCGTGGTCAGGACGCATCGGGATGTTGCGTTTATACGTATATTGCACTACCAATAATGCTTTCATTGCTTCGTACATATCCACATCGCCTTCCAAATGGTTGTCTTCGTAGAAATCTCCATCATCGTTACGATGCGTACTTCGGAAATGAACGTAATACAATCGTTCACCGAATTCGCGTAACATTTCTGTCAGGTGATTAATCGTTGAAACTCCAAAAGAACCTGTACATAAACAAATTCCGTTTGCCTTGCTTGGAACAGCAGCAAAAAGTTTCCGAACATCTTCGGCGTTGCTCAGAATACGTGGCAAACCAAGGATTGAACGCGGAGGATCATCCGGGTGAATAGCCATTTGAACACCAACCTGATCGGCAACGTGTGTAATTTCATTGATAAAGTAGAACAAATTGTTGCGCAATTGGTTTTCATCAATTCCTGCGTATGTATCCAACGCAGCCTGAAATTGCTCCAGTGAGAAACTTTCTTCCGCTCCCGGAAGTCCTGCAATCATATTGCGGGTCAGTTTTTCCTTTTCTGCCTCACTCATTTCATCAAAACGTTTTTTCGCTTTCGAAATCTGATCAACCGTATAGTCTTTTTCAGCGTTTGGACGCTTTAAAATATATAAGTCAAATGCCACAAATGCAGCCATTTCGAAACGTAATGCTTTCGAACGATCAGGCATTTCGTATGCTAAATCGGTGCGAGTCCAGTCCAGAATCGGCATAAAATTGTAAGTTACAATTTTAATGTCACATTCAGCCAGATTACGAACGGTCTGTTTGTAATTTTCAATATACTGTTTGTAGTTACCGGTTTGTTTTTTGATATCTTCGTGCACCGGAACACTTTCCACCACCGACCATATTAAACCTGCTTCCGCAATCATTCTTTTGCGGTATTGAATAGCCTCAACCGGCCATATTTCACCATTTGGAATCTGGTGCAATGCCGTTACAATATCTGTTGCACCGGCCTGGCGAATGTCCCATAATGATACAGGGTCATTCGGACCGTACCATCTCCACGATTGTTTACATAAATGCATAGTCTAATTTACGATTTTAAAATTTACGATTTACGATTGGTAAATCGTTTCTGTGAATAAAAACTTTACCTATAAAATAGCAGTAAGCGGCAAGCAGTAAGCAACTTACCGCTTACCGCTTACTTTCTTGCTGCTGAATATTAAATACAGAACACATCAAAACCACCATCAATAACGGTCAATGTTCCTGTTACGAATTTTGAAGCTTCGCTTGATAACCAGTGAAGTGTACCGAACAATTCATCAGCTTCACCTAAACGACCAAATGGAGTATGATTAACAATAGCTTGTCCTCTTGCAGTTGGAGTTCCATCAGGATTTGTCATCAGAGCACGGTTTTGTTCGGTAAGGAAGAATCCCGGAGCCATTGCATTGACACGTATTTTTTCACTGAATTTGGTAGCCATTTCTGTTGCCAGGAATTTTGTAAAGTTGGTTACAGCAGCTTTAGAGGCACCATAACCAACTACGCGGGTTAACGGACGAATAGCTGATTCGGAAGAAATATTGATAATACTTCCTTCTTTTTGATCAACCATAATTTTTCCAAAAACCATACAAGGCAACACTGTTCCAAACAAGTTCAAATCAACCACTTTTTCAAAGGCATCAATCTGAAGATCAAAAATAGTTTGGTCAGGTCCGATGGTTGCTCCTGCCATGTTTCCACCGGCAGCATTTACTAAAATGTCAATGCGACCAAATGCAGCCACAATGTCTTTTGCATTTTGTTCCAACACTTCTTTATTCAGAACATCAGTGTTTAAGTAGAGAGCTTCTCCACCTTTTGATTTCAATTCTTCAACCAAAGCCACACCCATATCCATTCGGTCCAAAACTACAACTTTACATCCCTGTTCAGCCATATATTCCGCCATTCCTCTACCGAGAATACCGGCTCCACCAGTGATTACAATCACTTTGCCCTTTACATCAAATAAGTTTTTCATTATTTTC
>JBBQMQ010000146.1:0-9272 GCA_038329115.1 Bacteroidales bacterium | reverse complement strand
CGGACTTCTTATTGGTAACTCGCAAATGGAGGTTACTTCAGTTTTGATTTGTATCGATGTTACGGATGAAGTAATTGATGAAGCAATTTTGAAGAACTGTAATCTTATTCTTTCTCATCATCCGCTTATTTTCAGTGGTTTGAAACGAATTACGGGTCAAAACCAGATACAACGTTGCGTTGCCAAAGCAATTAAAAATGACATAGCTATTTATGCAGCTCACACCAATTTGGACAACGTTCTGCAAGGTGTTAGTGGAAAAATGGCTGAAAAAATTGGTTTGAATAACCTTCGCATTTTACAACCCAAACAGAATACCTTGCTAAAACTAATTACTTATGTTCCTAAAATTCATTCATTTGCTGTTCGTGAAGCATTATTTGCAGCAGGAGCAGGGCAAATCGGGAATTACGATTCATGCAGTTTTAATGCCGATGGAATAGGAACTTTTAAAGCCAATGAGAAGGCGCTACCATTTGTTGGAAATATTGGAGAATTACACTCAGAATCTGAAACCCGGATTGAGGTTATTTTACCTGATTATCTAAAATTTAAAGTTCTCGAAGCTCTTATAAAAACACATCCATACGAAGAACCTGCTTATGATTTTATTTCTTTGAGAAATGAATGGAATAAGGTAGGAGCAGGCGTAGTAGGAGAATTGGAAACAGCAGAAGATGAACTGATATTTTTGAACAGGATAAAATACATTTTCAATGTGCCAACAATAAGACATACAAATCTGTTACATAAAAGAATTAAACGGGTTGCATTATGTGGTGGTTCCGGAAGTTCATTTTTGACTGATGCCATTTTAGCAGACGCTGATGTATATATTTCAGGTGATTTTAAGTATCATGAATTTTTTGATGCAGAAAATCGCATTTTAATAGCTGATATAGGACATTTTGAAAGTGAACAGTTCACAAAAGACATTTTTTTTGAGATAATTACAAAAAAAATGCCTACATTTGCAGTCCAAATTTCAGACAGTAAAACCAACCCCATAAACTATTTGTAATCAACATGGCTACAGAATTAAAAACAGAAAAAGAAATCACCGTAGAAGAAAAACTTCATGCACTTTACGAACTTCAGAAAGCGGTTTCTAAAATAGATGAAATTAAAATTTTACGTGGCGAACTTCCGTTAGAAGTTCAGGATTTAGAAGATGAAATTATCGGTTTAAACACCCGTATGGAAAACTTCGAAAGCGAAATTGCAGAAATTATTGCTACTATTGCAAGCAAGAAAATTGAGATTGAAGAGTCTCGTATGAAAATTGCAAAATACAAAGAGCAACAAGATAACGTTCGCAACAACCGCGAATACGACAATCTTTCGAAAGAAATTGAATTTCAAACACTTGAAATCGAGCTTTGCGAAAAGCGTATACGTGAATTCACTGCTTCACTTGAAACAAAGCAGAACGATCAAAAAATTTCTGCAGATCAATTAGCTGAGCGAAAACTTGACTTGGATCAAAAGAAAGGTGAATTGAACGAAATTGTTTCGGAAACCAAACAGGAAGAAGAAAAACTTCGTGAACATGCTAAGGAAATCGAATCATTAATTGAGCCACGCCTGGTAACCGCTTTTAAACGTATTCGTAAGAATGCACGCAATGGGTTAGCAGTTGTTTATGTTCAGCGTGATGCGTGCGGTGGGTGCTTCAACAAGATTCCTGCTCAACGTCAGTTAGACATTCGTCTTCGCAAAAAAATTATTGTTTGCGAATATTGCGGTCGCATTTTAGTGGATCAGGAACTGGCAGGTATTGCTCCGGTATCAGAAGATTAATTCACAAATTTCAAAATAGTAGAAGAGTCCGAAAGTAATTTCGGGCTCTTTTTTTTGTGCGCCTGAGTGTGATAAAACCCTACACGTATATTAAAAATTTTAATTATCAAATTCTCAAGCATTCAAAATGCAATTAAATAACTGTTTAATAGTTGTTTAAGTTTATTTTTGAATAGATTCGACATGAATGAAATAAGTTTTGAGTTTAAAATCTCTATAAATGAACTTATTTTATGAAAAGTCTTGAACATTATTCCACAGGAAATTAGAAAAGGAGTAACCACATAACTTTTTTCGATTTCATAAAAAACAATTAGAACAACTCTTCCTCATCAAATCACAATTCATCTTGTAATTGATTTTACAAATGTGAGTTCATGAATGTATTGATACAAATGTACAATACACAAATGTTTTCGTTAATTATATCACTAATGTAATTATATTCACACGAAATTAAATTACAGGTGTAAATACTTCACTTATGCAAATATATACAAAAGTATGAACATTAAAATATTAAAATATTACAATTTATATTGCTTTATATCAGTATTTTATTAGTTAATGATAAACTTTAAATTTAATCTAATGCTGGATATTGTGTTATTTTGCTCTAACTAGCTAATAAAGTATAAAATAAAGTATATATAATACTGTTTATCAGTTATATTATGAATGTTTATCTAGTTTAATACTTTAAATAGTAGTAACATTTAGATATATGACATAATCTATTGTAATATAACATTATATATAATATTATCTATTTATATGCTTTACAAGTGCATATTCACAACCGTAACGCCTGATTTGAATGAGGTTACAAATGTTTTATGTTTGCATATGTGAAGTAATTCACATATATTTGTAACCAGATTCAGGAATAATACTTCACATTAATATTTACTGTCATGGACGAAAAAGAAAGAATAGAAAAGATAATGCAGAAAGAAGAAATGACTGCTGCAATATTTGCAAATGAAATTGGTATTCAAGGCTCTACCCTTTCTCATATATTGAATGGGCGTAATAATCCAAGCTTAGATGTGCTAAAAAAAATATTGAATAGATTCAGAACAATCAGTTCAGATTGGCTTATTTTAGGCATTGGATCAATGTATCGGGCGGAAAAGCAATCTCAGACGCCTACATTGTTTGATAATATTGAAGAAAGTTCCTCAAAATCAGTTGTTTCAAGCGTAGATGAAGTAGCAAAAAACGAAGCGCTATTTTCATCTAACCAGCATAAAAAAGGCAATTCAGGTGAAGTTGTCTCTCAAACCGTACAAAATTCAGTTAAGAACATTATTTCGGTTCCGGAAGTTACTTCAAAAATGGTCCGTAAGATTATTGTTTATTATACCGACAATACTTTCCAGGAATTTGAGACTAAGTAAAAAACACGAGGCTAATTACAGATTATGTCAGTAAATGGTTCAGGTCTTGTCTACATCAGGAAAATTTTGTAATTTTGTAGCATATAAACAGAATATTAATGTCTGTATTAACCTAATTATATGGTTGATACATAATATATTATGTTAAATGAAAAAATTCATTCTCGATTTGATATTAAAAGAAAACCGCACATTGAGCAATCAATATGCGTTGTTAGTTCTGACTTCTCCCGATAGGCTTCCCGAAATTTTGCCCGGTCAGTTCGCTGAAGTACGTGTAGATGGTTCTTCAACTACCTTTTTGCGCCGCCCAATTTCAATTCATTATGTTGATTATGAATCAAATGAGTTATGGTTATTAATCCAGGTGATTGGCGATGGCACTAAACGCTTAGCAGAACTAAAAGAAGGTGAGACAGTTAATATTATTTTGCCTTTGGGAAATAGTTTCAGCGAGCCTTTACATAAAAATGCAAAGTTGTTGCTGGTTGGTGGTGGATGCGGTGTTGCACCCTTACTCTTTTTAGGTTCTCATCTTAAAAATAAAGGATTTGAGGTTAATTTTCTACTCGGTGCTCGCTCAAAATCTGATATTTTACAGATAAGTGAATATGAACGTTTCGGAAACGTGTACACATCTACTGAAGATGGAACGCTTGGTGAACAAGGTTTTGTTACCCGTAATTCTGTTTTAAAGGACTCAAATTTCGATTATATTTATACTTGTGGACCTACGCCCATGATGAAGGTGATTGCCTCATATGCAGCGAAAACAAAGGCTTTTTGCGAGGTTTCTCTTGAAAATACAATGGCTTGTGGAATTGGAGCCTGTTTATGTTGTGTAACCGATACCATCGATGGACATGTTTGTGTATGTACCGAAGGACCTGTTTTTAATATTACAAAGCTGAAATGGCAAATCTAAATATCAATATTGGCAAATTACAACTGAAAAATCCGGTGATGACCGCATCGGGCACATTTGGTTATGGCACAGAGTATTCAGACTTCATGGACATATCGCGAATTGGCGGTATATTTGTGAAGGGGACAACGATTCGCGAGCGTCAGGGAAATGCATATCCCCGGATGGCAGAAACTCCATCAGGCATGTTAAATGCTGTGGGACTGCAGAATAAGGGTGTTGACTACTTCATAAATCATATTTATCCAACGATTAAGGATATCGATACAAATATAATTGTGAATGTATCCGGATCTACCATTGAAGACTATGTTGAGACCGCTGAGAAGTTAAATTCGCTTGAGAATATTCCTGCAATAGAATTAAACATTTCCTGCCCAAATGTAAAGGAAGGTGGGATGGCTTTCGGAACTAGTTGTTTGTCTGCCAGTCAGGTAGTTAGTGCAGTGCGAAGAGTATATAAAAATGATCTTATTGTTAAGCTTTCGCCCAATGTAACAGATATTTCAGAGATTGCACTTGCTGTTGAAGCGGAAGGAGCCGATTCAGTGTCACTAATCAATACCTTGTTGGGAATGGCTATCAATGCTGAGAAAAGAAAACCAATATTATCAACGATTACCGGCGGACTTTCCGGTCCGGCTGTAAAGCCAATTGCACTTCGAATGGTTTGGCAAGTAGCTAAAGCTGTAAAAATCCCGGTGATTGGATTAGGTGGAATAATGAATGCGGCCGATGCGATTGAGTTTATGCTGGCAGGTGCTTCTGCCATTCAGATTGGAACTGCAAACTTTATTGACCCAACAGTATCCATTAAAGTTATTGACGGCATAAACGACTATTTGGATAGACATGGTTTTCAGTCTATTACAGATATTATAGGTGCTTTGGAAGAATAAGATTTTTCCAGATCAGCAAGTTATAATCTTTTGAGTATGAAAAAATATTTTTTGCTGTTTGCATTTGCATTTTTGTTTTGCAGTTTTCTCCAAAACAGTAATTTAAATTCATTATTAATTGCTAATAATGAGAATATTACACTTGTTTTCGTGGGTGATATTATGGGTCACTCTCCACAATTTGAGGCAGCTTATAACTTTCAAACCAATACCTATAATTATGATATTTGCTTTCAGAATGTAAAATCATACATTACAAATGCTGATTTTTCTTTAGCAAATCTGGAGGTTCCGTTTGCCGGTGCACCCTACAGCGGATATCCAAACTTTTCAAGCCCCGACGCATTGCTTGATGCAATTAAAAATGCGGGATTCCGAATTTTGCAAACTGCTAATAATCATGTTTTAGATAGAGGTAAGTCTGGCATGGAACGAACCATTAAGCAAATTGAAAAACGAAAATTGCTTCATCTTGGAAGTTACATTGATGAAATTCAGCGAGATACGATTTATCCGTTAATTGTTGAATCGAAAGGAGTGAGAATAGCATTTTTGAATTGTACCTATGGAACCAATGGGCATGAAGTGGCGGAATCTAATAGAATAAATTATATAGATACGCTTGAAATAATCAGTGATATTCAGAAAGCCAATAAACTGAATGCAGATTTACGGATAATGACAATTCATTGGGGCACTGAGTACGAGTTACATGCAAATAATTCTCAACGAAAATTAGCTCAATTTCTTGTAAATCATGGAATTAATTTGATTATAGGGTCTCATCCTCATGTGGTGCAAAATGCTGAAATATTCTATAACAAAGACAGTATTCCGGTACCGGTGTTTTATTCATTGGGGAATTTTATTTCAAATCAACGAAAATTGAATACAAATGGAGGAATTTTGGTAAAAGTTGAAATAGATTCGAAATCAAAAACTATTAAAAACAGCTCATTTTTACCGGTTTATGTTCATATAGGAGTTTTAAATGGTGAATATCAATATCATTTAATTCCAACTTCTGATTTTATCCAAAAGCCCTCGAATTTTAAAGTTCTCACGTCGGATAGTATTTCTTTGACAGTTTTCGATAGAGAAACCCGCAACAGATTACCAAATATTAATCTGATTAAATATAATCAATAAGTGACTGTAAATGAGATTGTAATTGAATTAAAAGCATTGTCAACACCCGAACATTATGCAAAATTGTCATATTTTGGAATAAAAGATGACAAAGCTTTCGGAGTCAAAATACCGCTTGTGAGGGAGTTGGCAAAAAAGATTGGTAAAAATCATGAATTGGCTTTAAATCTTTGGAAAACAGAGATTCACGAAGCACGTTTATTAGGAACTATGATAGATGATCCTAAACTTGTTACTGAAAATCAGTTTGATAGTTGGGTGAGAGACTTTAATTCGTGGGATATGTGCGATCAATGCTGCAGTTTATTGGGCAAAACCCCGTTTGCACTTGATAAAATCAATGAATATTCAACAAGTAAAGATGAATTTGTGAAACGAACTGCTTTTGTATTGATTTGTGAGCAAGCAGTTCATCATAAGGATGTTGATAACGAGCAATTCTATCAATTTTTGGAATTAATTGAACGCGAAGCTTGGGATGAGCGTAATTTTGTAAGGAAAGCAGTGAATTGGGCTTTGCGGCAGATAGGAAAGCGAAATGAAACATTGAGATTAAAAGCCATTGAAACTGGTGAACGAATTCTGCAACAAAACTCAAAATCGGCTCGTTGGATTGCAACGGATGCTTTACGTGAATTAAATGATGCAAAAATAATTGAACGGTTAAACAAGAAATGAAAAATGGGTGTTTCAAACTTCTGAAACACCCATTCTAACGTTAAGTTTGCTTTTATTTGCTGTTCAATGACAACAAGTTATCATTTTTTAAATAGTAATTGATAAAAGTCAGGTACTTTTTGTACTGCTCTGCATCCAGAACACATTTTGCATTGTATAAATTGTAATTTACAACACTGTCGGCCATTTTTTCATTATTTACTTTTTCGGCAGCATCTAATTCCGAATCAGTAACTTGTATCACATTTTTTAAAAATACAACCTGCCCCTCGTCAGCATTTATATAACCTGTTAAACTTCTAAACACTTCTTTTTTGTTCAATTTGTGAAGTGCATTGTAATCTTCATTCAGATTTGTTGCAAATCCCATATTTGTTAACGACACTAAAAACATAACTGATACCAAAATCTTTTTCATAACCTAAAATTTTTTAAAAACATATTTTTATAATACCTATAAATGTAAAATACAAAGAATTCCTTTCAGTTTTTGAGTGGATTTCTTTGTATCAGATTTGTTTTATCAATAATTTCTAATTGACAGTGCAAAAATACATGTTTTAAAACATAAAAATGGCATTTATGCAGTTAAATTTTAAATTGTATCATTTTATTTAACTATAAAAATGAAAGCAATGTTGTATTAATTTAGATAAAAGATGTTTATATTGTTGATTTATATATATTTAAACTGTTATTACATTTATATTACAAACAATAATTTGAAATCAGGAATTTCGGGAAAAAACTCATATCGGGCTGTTTCCGTGTTCACTTTACAGCAGTAATGTTCCAAACCATTACTAATTATGAAGAAACTGACCTTTAATTTAGCATTATAAACAGCTACCTGATCGAAAGTAGCTTGTGTAATCGGCACATTTGGCGCTTTAAATTCAATAATCATAAACGGTTCTCCATCTTTATCAAATAATATTGCATCACACCTTTTTTTCATTCCATTCAGTTTCAGCTGTTTTTCAATGGCCAGAAAAGCTGCCGGATAACCTCTCACTTCTATTAAAAAGCGTATGAAATGCTGTCGAACCCACTCTTCTGGTGTAAGTGAAACGTACCGTTTTCGCTGTGAATCGAAAATTAATAGTTTTTCAACTTGTTTTTTTATTCGAAATTTATACTCAGGTAGGTTTAATTGCAACATTTTTTAGTATTTTTGTTTCCACTTTTTCGAAAGGAGCATTTTCACTTACAAAACTGCAGGCGAAGTTACAAAACAATATTTAATATTGATACGAATGAAAACAAAAAAAGAAATTGTAGAGAATTGGTTGCCACGTTACACCAAACGTCCGTTGAATGAATTCACTGATTATATATTACTTACCAATTTCAATAACTATGTTGAGCTTTTTGCAGAATGGTACAATGTTCCGGTTTTAGGTCGTGATGGAAATATGCCGAATGCCTGCGCTAATGGCATAACCATTATTAATTTCGGAATGGGAAGCCCGAATGCTGCCATTATTATGGATATTCTTTCGGCGATACATCCCAAAGCCGTTCTGTTTCTGGGTAAGTGTGGAGGACTGAAAGACAAAAATAAATTAGGTGACTACATACTTCCGAGTGCGGCTATTCGTGGTGAAGGAACCTCAAACGATTATTTTCCACCGGAAATACCTGCTTTACCGGCATTTAGCTTACAACGCGCTGTTTCTTCAAATATTCGTGACTTTGGTAAAGATTATTGGACAGGAACGGTTTACACGACAAACCGCCGCGTGTGGGAACATGATGAAAAATTTAAGGAATATCTTCGTATGACAAGAGCTATTGCCATTGATATGGAAACTGCAACGCTTTTTTCAGCCGGTTTTTACAATAGTATTCCCATTGGAGCTTTGTTGCTGGTTTCGGATATGCCTTTGCACGAAGATGGAATTAAGACCTCAGAAAGCGATAAACAAGTAACAGCCAGTTTTGTAGAAGAGCATATAAAAGTAGGTGTAAAGGCTTTATCATCGTTAATTAATAATAGTAAGACAATTAAGCATTTACGGTTTGAATAGACCCCTAAATCCTCTAATGAGGACTTAAATATGGCTAAACAAGAATTTACATACGAACAGATTTTATCCGATTTACGAAATAAAAAATACGCTCCTGTTTATTTTTTAATGGGTGAGGAGCCTTTTTATATAGATGTGATATCGGATTTCATACAGAATAATGTACTGGATGAAACCGAAAAGGAATTTGATCAGAGCATTTTATATGGAAAAGATGTTGATATTGCTACGGTTATAAATGCAGCAAAACGATATCCAATGTTCGGGGGATTTCAGGTGCTGATTGTAAAAGAAGCACAAATCATTAAAGATTGGGATGCTATTGTTCATTATCTTTCCAATCCCTTAAAATCCACAATATTAGTATTTTGCTATAAGTATGGAACACCTG
>JBBQMQ010000145.1:0-9274 GCA_038329115.1 Bacteroidales bacterium | reverse complement strand
ATGGCGTTACTTCAGTTCGCGAGACAACAGAAGCAGCTGCTGAAATTGGCATTGAATACTTGACATTATATGCATTCTCTACTGAAAACTGGAGTCGTCCACAACAAGAGGTTGATGCACTTATGGAGCTGCTTATTGACACGATAGAAAGAGAAACTCCCACATTAAATAAAAATAATGTAAGGCTAATGGCAATTGGCGATTTAAGCAGATTGCCTGATGGTGCAGCAGAGAAACTCAAAAGATGTATAAAACAAACCAGTTCAAACACCGGTTTAGCATTGGTTTTAGCACTTAGTTACTCGTCACGCTGGGAAATTACAAATGCCGTTAAAAATATTTGCAAAGAAGTTATTGATGGCAAATATACGATAGATGATATAAACAACGAGCTTATCAGCAGTCATTTGACTACAAATTCAATTCCCGATCCTGATTTATTAATCAGAACAAGCGGCGAAGAACGAATTAGTAATTTTTTGCTTTGGCAAATAGCATATTCAGAATTATACTTTACAAAAAAACATTGGCCTGAATTTAAAAAAGAAAATTTCTACGAGGCAATTTATGAATTCCAACAACGCGAGCGTCGTTTTGGAAAATAAACTTTTTAAAAACTTGTTTGACTTTGACACACCAAAATATACTTATGCAATACAAAAAGCTTTTATCTTTTTCGTTATTTTTTCTTTTAAGCCAACTACTTCTAGCGCAAACAACTACTGAAAAAGACTCGACAAATTTACCAGTCATTGAATATTCAAATTCAGCCCCAAAATATGAGATTGCAGCAATTACAGTAACCGGAGCAAACAATTACGAAGATTTTGTTCTTATCGGATTTTCAGGACTTTCCGTTGGAGATATGATTAATGTGCCGGGCGATGCGATTACCAATGCAGTAAAACGCTTTTGGAAACAGGGACTTTTTTCAAATGTCAAAATTCTGGCTACTAAAATTGAGAATGGGAAAATATGGTTAAACATTGCATTAACTGAACGTCCACGTGTGTCTGAAATCAATTTTGTAGGATTAAAAAAATCGGAAATTGATGATTTAACTCTGAAAATAGGTATTACTAAAGGCAATCAAATCACTCCAAACATCTCGGACAGAGCCAAGAAAGTGATTGAAAAATTCATGGAAGAAAAAGGCTTTCTAAATGTTTTGGTAAACGTCTATCAACGTAACGACCCTGCCAAACCCGGACATGTAATTGTTGATATTAATGTAGATAAAAAGCTTAAAACAAAGATTCATCAACTTATGTATATTGGAAATGTGGCATTGAACCACAACCAGATAAACAAAGTTATGAAAAAAACCAACGATAATAACTGGCGCAATATTTTCCGCACAAAGAAATTTGTGAAAGAAGAATATGAAAAGGATAAAGTAGCTTTAATTGACAAATACAACGAAATTGGATACCGCGATGCTTATATTGTTTCTGATAGCGTTGCACGATTTGATGATAAAAGTGTAAATGTTTATATAACTGTGAATGAAGGTAAAAAGTATTATTATCGGAATATTAAATGGATTGGAAACACAATTTATCCGTATGATTTTCTGAATTCAGTTTTAGGAATAAAGAAAGGTGATGTATATAATCATAAAAATCTTTTAGCCCGATTAGAATCTGATGATGATGCCGTTAGCAAATTATATCAGAATCGTGGTTACTTATTTTTCCAGATTGATCCGGTAGAAGTGAATGCAAATAACGATTCTATTGATTTCGAAATGAGAATGTATGAAGGAAAACCTGCAACAATTAACGATATTGGTATAAAAGGTAATTCACGGGTGTATGAGCATGTAGTCCGACGTGAATTAAGGACTAAACCGGGACAATTGTATAGCCAGGAGGACATTATGCGTTCTTTGCGTGAATTGGCCCAAATGGGACATTTTGATCAGGAAAAAATGAAACCGGATATTCAACCAAATCCTGAAAATGGAACAGTTGATATTACCTATGAACTTGAAACAAAAGGAAGCGATCAGGTTGAATTCTCAGCCGGTTGGGGTTCTACGGGTGTTGTTGGAAGCATTGGACTAAAATTCAGCAACTTTGCTATTCAAAATTTATTCCGACCTGAAACTTACAGAATTGTGCCACAAGGTGAAGGACAGACATTCTCATTGAATGCCAGAACCAACGGACAATCCTATTCTTCATTCAGCATGTCATTCCTCGAACCATGGCTCGGAGGAAAACGTCCGAACTCTCTATCAGCTTCAATCTATTACTCGGCACAGTCAGCTGTGAGCGATCGTTACGCTTCGAATTACAGCAACTATATTAGTCAAATGTATAGCGGCTATGGCGGTTACGGGGGCGGCTACGGTGGTGGTGGCTATGGCAACAGTAATTACAGCTCACAATACCAAAGCGAAATGGATCCCGGAAAATATATGAGGACTTTAGGGGCATCGCTCGGCTACGGCAAACGATTGAGCTGGCCTGATGATTATTTCACATTCTATGGTGAATTATCATATCAATTATTTATGCTTAAAAAATGGTTTTACATGCCTCCATTGACGGATGGAAAATTCAATAATTTTAGTTTAAATCTGACCTTGAGCAGGAGTTCAATTGATAATCCCATTTATACACGTAGTGGTTCTGCATTTACATTAGGACTGAAGATTACACCTCCATACTCTGCTCTAAACGGTGGAAAAGTTGATGGAAAATTATATTCAGATCCCACAATGACTAACGAACAACGTTACCGTTTTATTGAATATCACAAATGGACTTTTACTGGCAAAACATTTACACCGGTTACACCCGACAATAAATTAGTATTAATGGGTCGTGTCATGTTCTCTTATCTTGGTGATTTTAACAAAGATGCACGATCGCCTTATGAAACGTTTATTATGGGTGGAGACGGAATGTCAAGTTACACTAGTTATGGTACCGATTATGTGGCTATGCGTGGTTACACCAGTGGTTCTCTAACTCCTTTTGACAACAAGATCGGAACTACTATGGGTTACTTATACAACAAATTCACCATGGAGTTGCGTTATCCATTATCGTTGGAACAATCAGCAACCATTTATGCTTTAACCTTTGTGGAAGCCGGTAACTGTTTCAACAAAATGTCTGATTACAACCCATTTGATTTAAAACGTTCTGCCGGAGTCGGAGTTCGTATATTCCTTCCAATGTTCGGTATGATGGGAATTGACTGGGGTTATGGTTTCGATAAAGATAATACAGGTAAAGTGAGCGGAAGTCAGTTCCACTTTGTATTAGGACAAGAATTGTAAAAGTTGGTAGCTAATAGTCAGTAGTTAGTAGTAAAAACTTTGGCAAAGAATTTGTTATTAAGCTTTCAATAGAAAAAAAGAATAATCATTAATAGATAAAAATATGAAAAAGCTTATAATCTCACTCTGCTTATTTGCTGGAATAATATTTGGAGCAAACGCACAGAAATTTGCAATGATAGATATGGAATATATAATGAAAAATATTCCTTCATACGAAACTGCAAACGATCAGTTAAACCAGATTTCGAAAAAATGGCAATCTGAAGTTGATGTACAAATGCAGGAAGTTCAGAAAATGTACAAAAACTATCAAACTGAGCTTGTATTTCTTTCGGAAGATATGAAAGTTAAACGTGAAGATGAAATTGTGGCTAAAGAAAAAGCTGTTCAGGAACTGAAACGAGGTTATTTCGGTCCTGAGGGTCAGTTATTCAAAAAGCGCGAAAGTTTAATGAAACCAATTCAGGATGAAGTATATACCGCCATTCAGGAAATCAGTAAAGAGCGTGATTTAGAATTGGTTTTCGATAAAAGTTCAGCTATGAGCGTTATTTTTACATCTCCTAAAATTGATATAAGTGATATAGTCCTTCAGAAATTGGGTTATTCAAAATAATTTTTTAATTTTGCATTCGAATTTTTCAAATATTAAAATCAATAAAAAAAACCAATATGTTAATAAAAAAAATCGCTTTCGTACTGCTTTGTGTTTTACCTTTTAGTTTAATGGCTCAAGAAGTAAAATTAGGACATGTTAATTTTCAGGAAATTGTATCACTAATGCCAGAATTAACAACAATTCAAAAAACACTTGATGATCAAAGTAAAGTGATAGAAACTGAGTTAGGACAAATGAACGAGGAATTCAATGGAAAATTAAAAGATTTTCAGGACAAACAAGCTACCATGCCCGAAACCATTAAGCAAACCCGTCAAACTGAATTACAGGACATCCAACAACGCATCCAAACGTTTCGTCAAACAGCATCAACTGATTTGCAGAAAAAACAACAAGAACTTTTAGCTCCGGTTTATCAAAGAATAAACAAAGCAATATCTGAAATTGCAGCAGAAGGTAAATATTTATATATTTTCCAATCTGATCCTCAAATTCTTATCTATCAAGCTCCAAGTTCAAATGACATTACCAAGCAAGTAGAAAAGAAATTAGGTCTTGACAAAAAACCTGTTGAACCAAAGAAATAAAGTCTCAAAGAAAATAGAAAAAAGACTTTGATGCAATTCATCAAAGTCTTTTTTTAATGCTAATATTTACACTTATGATTAAAAAAGTTGCTCTCATTTTCTTCTGCAGTCTCACTTTAAGTCTTGCTGCTCAGGAACCAAAATTTGGTCATGTAAATTCGGTGGAAATTTTATCGCAAATGCCGGAACAAGTTACTATTGAAAAGACCATGAATGAACTCAATACTCAATGGGATCAGGAAATATCAAAGTTGCGCGATGAATATTATGTTAAGATCAAAGAATATCAGGAAAAGCTCAAAACAAACATGCCCGAAAGCATCAAAGCAGCACGTCAAGGCGAAATAGCTGATCTTGAAAAGCGTATTGCATCCTTACAGAAAACTGCAAATGTCGATTTGCAAAAACGTCAGCAAGATTTATTTGCACCAGTTGTTGAAAAAGTAAAAAAGGCTATAGACGAAGTAGGAATTGAAAATGATTATCTTTATATCTTTGATTTGAGTACACAAAGTATTATATTCAAATCAGCGAAATCCAATGATTTAACTCCACTTGTAAAGAAAAAACTCGGATTAAAATAAGAAACTTCTTTTGGTTAAAAAAAAGACTTTGACGGTTAACTGTCAAAGTCTTTTTTTAAATAAGTGTAACACAAAATCGGTTGGATAGTAAAATATCATTCTTGGTCCTGAAAATCGCATTACTTCGCGAATCCGCTCTTTCATCTGCTTACTATAACAATGTATATTACAATCTTTACAAGCGGCCTTACTGTCGCCAAACGAGCATTTTGTTAATCTTTCCTGCGCATAGTTATTCAGTGTTTTGCACTCTTCACATAACGTTTTTGAACTATGTTTCTTTCTGCAATATAAACGTATCATGTTTTCAACAACATGTTTTTCATATTCAATTTTATTCATGAGCTATTGAATTAAAAAAGTGAGATATAGTCATACCTCACTTTACTGAAATGAATATTCAAATTTAGTTTTTTAATCTGAGAAGGTGTTGAATTTTCTTTTTAAAACTTATATTTTCCATAAATCCGGTGAAGTTTTCAGCTCCCGGGCCAAAGGCAAATACAGGAACAGGAACACCTGAATGACTTTTTGTTGTAAAAGCAGCTTTTAATTGATCTGAACCAAACTTCCCATTCAAAAGAGTTAAACCACCAGTCTCATGATCTGCAGTAATAATCACCAATGTGTTTCCATCCTTTTTGGCAAAATCAAGCACACGACCAATGGTTTGGTCAAAGTCAATCATTTCCTTTACAATTTGCACCGAATTATTATCATGTCCTGCCCAATCAATCTGTGAGCCTTCAACCATAAGAAAAAAACCTTTGTTATTATTTTTCAGAATATTTATTGCTGCCATTGTTGCATCTGGTAACATTGTTCCTCGTGTAGGCATCCCCGGGTTTTGATCGTCGTATAGTAAACCGGCCAGTTTTCCTGATTTTACAGCTTTAACGTCGTCCAGCGTATAAGCCATTTTGTAATTCTTTGCTTTCAATTCATCACTAAGGTTTCTTCCATCACTCCTATCTTCGAAATACTTCCGACCTCCCCCAATAAATACGTCTATATCTGTTTTAAGATAATCAGTTGCAATTTCTTCATACATATCACGATTAACCTGATGTGCAATATAAGATGCCGGAGTTGCATGAGTAACCGCGCAAGCAACAACTATTCCGGTTGCCAGTTTATTTTTTGATGAAAGCTCAAGAATTGATTGTACAGCAACCGAATCTGGTCCCATACCAATCATTCCGTTTTTTGTTTTAATTCCACAAGCCAATGCAGTTCCACCGGCTCCTGAATCTGTTGTGAAATTATTGGAAGAATAAGTTTTTGAAAAACCACTGTATGTACACCGCTCCAAAGCAAGGGAATTATTATTAGCAACCATACCGGCGTAAACTTGAGCAATTCCCATCCCATCACCGATAAGGAAAACGACATTTTTAGGATTCTTCTGTGCCGAAACAGGTTGTAATACTAATATAATTAACAAAACACAACTCGAAAAAATTATCTTTTTCATTCAGCTTCTGATTGGATTAAAAAAATTATTGTGATAAAGCATTTGATATGCCTAACAATTCAGTACGAATTGATTTTAAACGTTCAACTATTTCCTGCTGCTTAGCAACTACATCTTTTTTCTGCCCCAACTTTCGCTTTGCACCATCCAGAGTCAGTTTTTGTTCGTTTACCAAATAAAAAATCTGTTTTATGACCTGAATGTCTTCGGGTGAATAAAACCGTGTGCCTTTATCATTTCGCTTGGGTTTAAGTTGTTTAAATTCCTTTTCCCAAAAGCGTAAATTGGATTGATTAACAGAAAACATTTCGGCAACTTCCGAAATTGAGTAAAAAAGCTTTTCCATAGATTGTATTTATTTAAAATACTGATTATTAAAGCTCAATAAGTTTATTTTATAATCTTCAGACGTTGTCCGGGTTTAATTCTCGAACCGCTTATGTGATTCCATTTCTTAAGTTTTGAAACTGAAATGCCATATCGGGCAGCAATTGCACCTAAATTCTGTCCAGCTTTTACTTTGTAATAAATGACTTTATCCGAAGCTCCCGGTCCGGGTGAAACTGATGCATTTTGAATAATTTCTATTTCACTCCTGCGGTTATTTATCAATGAATCAGCTTTGTAAGCAACAATTTGATTAAACCTTTCTATAAAACTATTTGCATAGTTCATAGGTAAACATAAAACGTACGGTTTGATGTTTCCTGGAATAATATCTTTTCTGTATTGCGGATTGAGCAAACGAACTTCTTCTAACGGTAAATTTAAAACAGTTGCAATTTGTTCCAAATGTATCCGTTGATGAATCATAACCGTATCTGTTAATGCCGGCATATTTACCACAGCCGGACATAAATTGTGTTGAGCGGCATAATGTAATGAATAATTTGCGGCAATAAAGACAGGCACATAACTTCTTGTTTCTTTGGGAAGATATGGATAAATTGTCCAAAAATCACGCTTTCCACCTGAACGTCTGATAGCTTTATTAACGTTTCCCGGTCCACAATTGTAAGATGCAATCACCAGGTTCCAATCACCGTAAATTGAATAAAGATCTTTCAAAAAATGTGCTGCTGCATTGGTGGCTTTTACAGGCGACAATCGTTCGTCAACAAGGCTGTTAATTTCAAGACCATACATACGACCTGTTGCAATCATCAATTGCCACAATCCTGCAGCACCCATGCGTGAAACAGCGGTAGTATTTAGTGCCGATTCTATAATTGAAAGGTATTTTAATTCATAAGGTAAATTATTGGAACCCAAAACCTGTTCGAAAATCGGGAAATAATATTCACTCATACCCAACATATATTCAACCTGCCGACGTTTTCGGACTGTATATAAATCAATAAAAGTACGAACGCTTTGATTATATGGCATCTCCATCAAACAAGGCATCTTTGACAATCTTACTTTATAAACTGAATCGCTCACAATATTAAAATCGGTACTCGATTTACAGTTTGAGCTTTTAGAACGTTGCACTACCCACGAATTCAACATATAATCAAGCGTATTATCAAATTCAGCCGGGATTGCTATCGTAGTATCCATTTGTAAATCAGATTCAAATGCATCCTTATGCTTTGCTTCTTTTTTTTGGGAAAAAGAAGATACAAAACTTACTGATAAAAATAAACTGACAAAAAGGATTGTTTTAAAACTCATTATTTTCTTATTTTTTCTTTTTAAATTTTTCTATTTAAACCTTAAACTACATTGCATAGCCAATGTATTGTTCGCACCAAAACCAGCATTAATCAATGTTGGCTGCAACCTTAATGATAAATCGGGACTAATATCAAAGTCAGCTAACTGGGCGTCCACATAAGCATCAACTAAGGTTAACGCATAATATCCAATGGAAAGAATTATGCTTAAATCTCTGTATCGGCGGAAACCATCTTGCTTTGTCTTTAAAACGTTCGTAAAACCGGAAACACCACCTAAATTGTCAATTGTATAGCCTGTTGGCAATATCTGCAAAAAACTAACAGATTCCGGGTTTTTGTCAGCATTGGTTTTAAAAACAGGATCGCTTGCATATAAAAGAATATCCCGATAAGCAGTTTTATACGTTTGGTATTTACCGTCATTCCAGGAAATTGCATAAGCACATCCCATAAAACCACTATAGACAATGGGCAATTTCCAATATTTTCTATTTAATATTTGTCCATATCCCGGAATAATGGCTCCCATCCAGACGACTTTCACCGGATCAGGTTTAAATACAGATGATTTTAATGTATCGGCAACTCCTAAGAGCGTTGGCTTCGACTGAACTTTTTTGAGTGAATCAATAGCTTGTTTTGAATTGTTTGTATTCACTTGTGCCTGAACACTTAATGTTATCAGGAAACAAAAAAAAACAACCTTATAAAATGCCTTATACACAAAAATCAATTTAGATTTTATCAAATAATTCCATTATATGAGCCAACTCTTCATCGTTGGAAAAAGGAATTGAAATCTTTCCTTTTCCATCAGGGTTGCACGAAAACTCAACTTTAGTTCCGAACGTTTGACTCAACTGAGTTTTTAAATCATCAAATTCTTTTAGCTTTTTTACCGGATTTTGAGGAGCTTTAGATCCTGAATCAAAAGAACCTGATTCGATATATAACCGAACCAATTCTTCAACCTTTCTAACCGTATAATCATTTTTTAGAATTGATTCGTATAAATGCAACTGTACAGCCGGCT
>JBBQMQ010000144.1:0-9277 GCA_038329115.1 Bacteroidales bacterium | reverse complement strand
CGTTAGTGGAATGCATGTGGCTGTAATTTATGTTGTTATAGGCTTTTTGCTTGGCTTTTTGAATAAAAACCGATGGCAGAAAATTTTGAAGGCAGTTTTGATAATGGTTTTTTTGTGGGGTTACGCTTTTCTCACCGGAATGTCAGCAGCAGTTATTCGGGCTACAGTTATGTTTTCTTTTGTGGTTTTTGCCGGTTGTTTAGACCGTAAATCCCATATTTACAACACCATTTTTATGTCGATGCTGGCTATGTTGCTTTATAATCCAAATTTTTTGTATGATGTTGGTTTTCAATTGAGTTACGCTGCTGTTTTAAGTATAATTTTCTTTCAACCAATCATTAATAAATTGTATAATCCGACGAATAAACTTTCCAAAATAATGTGGGAAACGCTTTCGGTTTCGATTGCTGCACAACTTGGAACTACACCGTTTACACTCTATTATTTTCAACAATTTCCGAATTATTTCATAATCACCAATTTTGTTGCTATTCCACTTTCGAGCCTGATTATTTATCTGGCAATAGTATTGTTGTTTGTTTCATTTATTCCGTATTTGTCTGTTGGTGTAGGTTTTGTGCTGAAATGGTCACTTTGGGTTATGAATCATTTTATAATATGGATTCAAAATTTACCCTATTCTGTTTCACATATTTCTATTGATCTAAAGCAATCGCTCGTGTTGTTTCTGGCCATTTTTTGTCTCTCCGCATATTACTACGGAAAGAAATATACAGCATTAGCCGTGGGACTTACATCAATTCTGATAGCTTGTTTGTTTAATTTGGCGGTTGAATATCAAACATTAACGTCAAAACGAATGATTGTCTTTGCAGGTCAAAAAAATACGCATGTCAGTTTTATAAACCGGAATCATAATTCAGTATTTACAACCGATTCTGCTGAATTACAAAAGATTGCAAAAACATTTTGGCAAAATCAGAAATTATTTGTGCCTGAATATTTATCAAAATCGAATGGGTTTTTTTGTTTTGAAGATCAGAAAATACTTATTCTGACTAACAGTTTTTTAAATAATAAAACGACTGAGAAGCCGTTAGAAATTGACTTTTTAATTATTGGGAATGGTTTAAAACCAAAAATAAACCAGATTTTGGAATGTGTCTCGCCAGAAAAAATCATAGTTGATAAGAGTATTTCGAAATGGTATGCCGACAAAATTAAAGAAGAATGCTATGTACGAAAAATTACGTTTTATTCAATAGCAGAGCAAGGAGCATACGTTTTAAATATTAAAGATTAACACGCACAGGAAGCAAAAACTCTCTATATCGTAATTTTTTTGCTACTTTTGCATTCAATTTAAAACCTGACAAATGATTTCAAAAATTATAACCGAAGATCATATTAACAAAGTCGAAAAAGCAATTGAAAGTGTTGATAAAATTGTCATTGTGGTTCATGTAGGACCAGATGGAGATGCGATGGGTTCAGCATTGGGATTATGGCATTATCTGATGACAATTGAAAAAGAACCGGTAGTTATAGTGCCCACAGCTTTTCCAAATTTTCTTGCCTGGATGCCCGGATCGGAATGTGTGCTGGTTTATGAAGAAAATAAACAAACTGCTGATGATTTTTTGGCTGCTGCCGAACTTATTTTTGCGCTCGATTTTAATGCACCAAGCCGTTTAGGCAAAATGGCTGATGCAGTTTTGGCTTCAAAAGCAAATATTGTTTTAGTTGATCATCATTTGCATCCGGCAGATTTTGCAAAGGTTTCTATTTCTCACCCCGAACTTTCATCTACCAGTGAATTGATTTTTAGGTTGATTTGCCGTATGGGCGATTTTTCGAAAATAAATTTGGCTTGTGCCGAATGTATTTATACCGGCATGATGACCGATACCGGTGGATTTACATACAACTCGAACAAACAAGAAATTTATATTATCATTGCCGAATTGATTAAGTTAGGCGTTGATAAAGATGATATTTACCGTAAGGTTTTCAATACCTATTCGGCTGATCGGTTGCGGTTAATGGGATTCTGTTTGTATAAAAAGATGAAAGTTTATCCTCAATACAGAGCTGCCCTTATAGCTTTGACAGCAAAGGAACTATCCATGTTTAATTATGTAAATGGCGATGCTGAAGGATTTGTAAATATTCCGCTTTCTGTTGATGGAGTTGATTTTTCAGTTTTTATGCGTGAAGATACCGATAAAATTAAAATTTCATTCCGCTCGCAGGGAACTTTTCCAGCCAATAAAGTTGCAGCAGATTTGTTCAACGGCGGTGGTCATTTAAATGCAGCCGGAGCTGAAAGTTACCATTCTTTATCGGATGCTGTAAACAAATTTGAAGAAGCCTTGCCCGATTATAAAGATTTTTTGGAAACAGAATAATGAAATACCTCATCATCCTCGGCGACGGCATGGCCGATGAGCCAATAGCATTACTAGGAAATAAAACCTGTTTGCAGGCCGCAAATAAACCCAATATTGACAAAATTGCAGCTTTGGGTAGAAATGGAATGCTTGATACCATTCCTGAAGGTTTTGCTCCCGGAAGTGAAATCGCCAATTTAAGTGTGTTAGGTTATGACCTGAACAAAGTTTTCGAAGGTCGTGGATCGTTGGAGGCTGCAAGTATGGGTGTAGTTATCGAATCTGGTGAGATGGCTATGCGTTGCAATCTGATTTGTATTGAAAATGGAAAGATAAAGAATCATTCGGCCGGACATATCAGTAATGAAGAAGCCCACGAACTGATTCTTTTTTTGCAAAAGGAGCTTGGGTCTATAATTGTTAACTTTTTTTCAGGCGTTTCTTACCGACATTTGCTGAAAATAAAAGGAGGAAATAAGAACCTGATTTGTACTCCACCGCATGATGTTCCGGGAACTCCGTTTGCTGATGTAATGATCAGGGCAGAAAATCCAGAAGCTCAGAAAACTGCTGATTTGTTGAATGATTTGATTTTACGTTCACAAGTTTTGCTTGAGAATCATCCGATAAATCTGAAACGTGCAGCAGCCGGAAAAGACAAAGCTAATAGTATTTGGCCGTGGTCGCCGGGCTATAAACCTGAAATGAAAACGCTACTTGAAACCTATAACCTGAAGAGTGGAGCCGTGATTTCTGCAGTTGATTTAATTAAAGGAATTGGTGTTTATGCAGGATTGAAAGTCATTGAAGTGGAGGGTGCGACAGGACTTTATAACACCAATTACGAAGGAAAAGCGCAGGCAGCGATTAATGCACTTCGCGAGACTGATTTTGTGTATTTGCATATCGAAGCCAGCGATGAAGCAGGACACGAAGGAGATGTGGAATTGAAAATAAAAACAATTGAATATCTGGATTATAGGATTGTAAAACCAATTTTCGACGAAGTTTCGACATGGGATGAACCTGTTACAATAGCCATTTTGCCCGATCATCCTACACCATGTATTTATAAAACGCATACCAGTTCTCCGGTGCCGTTTGTTATATATAAGCCTGGAGAAATGGCTGATGATGTAATGATTTATGATGAATTTGCAGCTGAAAAAGGGAGTTACGGGTTGCTGAAAGGTGCGGAGTTTATGCAAGAATTGATAAAATAGAAAAAGAGAGCCCCTAACCTCCTAAAGGGGGAATAAGAGATATTACTATTGATAATTATAACAATATAACGGCAAAATGAATAAAGAAAAAAAAAAGGAGACAAAACTAACTTCAGTTCCCCTTTAGGGGCTAGGGGCCTACTATCATGAAATACTATAGTACAAATAGAAAAGTTTCGGGCGTTAGTTTGCAGGACGCTGTTGTAAAAGGCTTAGCAGAAGATAAAGGTTTGTTTATGCCTGATACTATTAAAAAGCTGCCACAAGAATTTTTCAATACGATAGAAACTCTGTCGTTTCAGGAAATAGCCTATGTGGTTGCTGATGCTTTTTTTGGTGAAGATGTGGAAGCCGAAGCATTGAAGAAAATTGTTTATGAAACGTTGAATTTTGATGTGCCATTGGTACATGTAAACGATAATCTCTATAGTTTGGAATTATATCACGGACCAACATTGGCATTTAAAGATGTTGGTGGGCGGTTTATGTCAAGATTGCTAGGCTATTTTATTGAAAAACAAGGCGAGAATAATGTAAAAGTGTTGGTGGCAACTTCGGGTGATACCGGAAGTGCAGTTGCCAATGGTTTCCTTGGAGTTGAAGGTATTCACGTGTATGTGCTTTACCCAAAAGGATTGGTAAGTCCCATTCAGGAATGCCAATTCACCACGCTCGGACAGAATATTACTGCCCTTGAAGTTGATGGAACGTTTGACGATTGCCAAGCTCTGGTAAAATCTGCTTTTATGGACGACGAACTGAATGCGAAATTGAAGTTGACTTCAGCCAATTCAATCAACGTGGCACGCTTTTTACCACAATCGTTCTATTACTTTTACGCTTATGCTCAATTGAAAAAAATTGGAAAAGCCGATAATCTCGTAATGTGCGTTCCGAGTGGCAACTTTGGCAATATCACAGCCGGATTGTTTGCTAAGAAAATGGGATTGCCTGTTAAACGTTTTATTGCTGCGAATAATCGAAACGATATTTTTCTTGAATACCTTCAAACCGGTGAATACAAACCACGTCCTTCTGTATCAACCATTGCAAATGCTATGGATGTGGGCGATCCAAGTAATTTTGCTCGAGTTCTGGATTTATATGGTGGTTCTCACGAAGCCATATCTTCAGAAATCAGTGGCGTGAGTTATACCGATGAACAAATCGCGGAAACATTGAAATCTTGTTTTATCGAAACAAACTATTTACTAGATCCACATGGAGCAGTTGGTTACAGAGCATTGAAAGAGACCTTGAAAGCGAGTGAAACAGGTGTTTTTCTGGAGACAGCTCATCCGGCTAAATTTTTGGAAACAGTGGAAAATATAATTGGTCAGAAAGTTGAAATTCCTCAGAAATTGAAGGAATTTATTAAAGGCGAAAAAAAGAGTATAAATTTATCCAAAGATTTTGATTCCTTTAAAGATTTCCTGAAAACAAACGCAATCTGATTTTTATGAAAAGCAAAAAAGTATTCGTCAGTGGTTGTTATGACATGCTTCACAGTGGTCATGTGGCATTTTTTGAAGAAGCAGCTCAATATGGTGACTTATATGTTGGCATTGGTTCTGACAAAACCATTAACGAACTGAAAGCCCGCAAAACGGTGAATTCCGATGCCGAAAGATTATACATGGTAAAATCACTTAAAGTGGTAAAAGATGCATGGATAAATCAGGGTGGAGGTTTATTGGACTTTTTAAATGAACTCGAAAACCTGAAACCAGATATTTTCTTTGTAAATGTTGACGGACACACACCAGCAAAAGAAGCTTTGTGTAAAGAAAAATACATAGAGTATGTCGTTAGTAAACGAATTCCACATGGAAATCTGCCCGCACGATCAACCACAGCATTACGTCAGGAATGTCGTATTCCTTATCGGTTGGATTTAGCCGGAGGTTGGTTGGATCAACCTTATGTAAGTAAACATGCAAGTGGTTCGGTAATAACAATTTGTATTGAACCAGATTATGAGTTTAACGATCGTAGTGGCATGTCTACCAGCAGTCGGAAAAAGGCGATTGAACTCTGGCAAACCGATATACCCGATGGGGATAAAGAAAAGTATGCCAAAACGCTTTTCTGCTTTGAAAATCCTCCAGGAACTGAATATGTAAGCGGTTCGCAGGATTCGCTCGGAATTACAATGCCGGGTTTAAACAAGTTTTACTATGAAGGTGGTTATTGGCCAACAGAAATTAAAAGTGAACTTGATAGCGAATTGCTCGATTGGATTGAAGAACGACTTTGGATGATTCCGCTTTATCCTCGTCATCAGGGTTATAATGTGCTTGCTAATACAAATATTGGCGAAAACTTAGCGAAAAAGCTAAGTGTTGCTACTGAAAATTGTTGGAATTCACTTTTACAAAAAAACTCATTTGCAGTTGGGGAAGCAATGAAACAAAGTTTTGAAGCGCAAATTGCGATGTTCCCTAATATGGTTTCACCGGATATTCTCGAACAGATTGAAATGTATAAAAACGATGTGTCAGGCTGGAAAGTGAGTGGTGCTGGTGGTGGTGGCTATTTGATTTTCTTTAGCGAACAACCCATTGAAAATGCCATTCAAATAAGAATCAGGAGATAATCAGTTAGAAACCTGTTTTAAAAAATCCTCCCAATCCATGTTCCACGGATCTGTTTTGCGACCGGGTGCAATGTCGCTGTGGCGAAGTATGTAGTTGATTTTATAGCGGGTCTTAATATCTTTCACCAAAGTCACCAACGATATTATTTGTGGTCGGGTAGGAGCATCCAAACTATCTTTTGTTGTAATAAGCTCAATTCCAATAGAACAAGTATTTACATTTGTCCTGCCATCCGGTAGACTGCTTTTCCCGGCCTGAAAAGCAATATCTTTTTCTTTTACCAATTGATAAATTGTTCCATCGCGCCCGATTACATAATGTGAGCTGACACAATATTTACTAAAAAGTCTGATAATCTGATCGATATTGTATTTGTCGCTGTCTAAGGCGTTATAAACCGAATGTACAATAATTGCATCTATGATTCTGTTTGAATTGGACCGCATGCCAAAATTGACTGGTTTCTCAACGATCTTTAGGTTGGTTTGGCTACATACCGACGAAAAATTCAAACAGGAAATCAGAATAAAAACAAGGAAACATCTTAACTGAAATGTCTGCATTATTCTCAATTATAAAGTTTTACATAAACAATCCATTAAAATACATCCAAACGATGTATCGAACGAATTTTCCAAGCAACATGGAAATGGCTACAATCCACCATTTCCCACGGAAAAAGCCCGAAGCAACAGCAATAACATCGCCTATTCCAGGCAAAAACGAGAAAAATGGAAGCCAATTCCCATATTTATGCATGCGTTCCGAAAACTTATCGAGTCTTTCCTTTTTTACTCGAAGATATTTTTCAATCCATTCAATTTTTCCCAATCTTCCCAGATAATAACAAGTCATACCGCCCAGCCAGTTACCTAAAGTGGCAACTATAACACAATTCCAAGCATCTAAACCGCCAAAAACCATTGCAGAAAAAATAACTTCGGAACTAAAAGGAACAACCGTAGCAGCTAGAAAAGAGGCAATAAACAGGCCAAGATAGCCCAATTCCATTAATCCGGTCATTTTTTTATATGTGAAAATATTTAGAAATTACGAAGACAATATTTAACGAGAAAAATATATAGAAAACAATTCCATAGAAATTGTTCTGTTTCAGCGTAAAGGCGTGTGAAATCAACACTGCATAAATCATTGCCAGAAGCGGCAAAAATAACGACACTTGATAGCAATTGAAAAACTCCAAAGTAAGGCTTGAAACGAGTAACAAGACTAAGAAATTAAGTTTATTTCTGGTATGAATAGCATCGCCATTGGACAAAGAATACATTCCAATGATGCCAATTATCATAACCAGAGTGAGACCTGAAACATATACTATTCTGGGTAATGTAACTATCGAATAATTGAGATTAAAACTAAAACTAATGTTAAAAAGATGTAGAATATCGACACTGTTAGTGGTTAAATAATGTATTGAAGCAAAAACAATCCACGGAACAATTGCCCCCAGAAGGGATGCTAAGAAAGTTCGAAGTGAGAAACTTTGAAAAATTATAAATCCCAGCCAACAAACAGGAATTAAAATTATATATGGATTTACAAGCAAACTAGCCAATCCAATAAAAAAACTCCCCAGAAATGCCGGTTCAGAAGCATTCCTGTTTTTCGACATGGAAAAAAAATTAAATAATGCCAACATAAAAAGGGTCAGAGCCATGTGCGATCCCACTATAATATGAGTTTCATTCCATGTGCAGACCAATAATATAAAAATGAAAATAGGAAGAAAAGTTCTAGTACGGATAATTGTGAAGCGATTATTGATCTGGGCTAATAAGAAAGCATTTAAAAGAGTAAGAGCTATACATGTAAGATTCGAAAGTAAAAGATTTTGCGAAAAGAGTGATTGTAATTTTTCTGCAACAGTAGAATAATGAATTGCAAGTGTAGAAGGAATAGGAACAAAAAACATGAATGTCCAGAGAATGAAACAAAATCCAACCATAAGCACTGCTAAAGGAATGCTTGGAACAATCACAGTTTTTAATGAAACTCGCATCTACAGGCAATTTTAAGTTTTGAAAACAGTAAATACAAGTGCCAATAGAATTTATTGACACTTGTATTTGCATTAATAATAAGCTATTTAAGTCCTTTTCTTTTCAATAAAGCATCAGGATTTGGATTTGCTCCTCGGAAATCGTGATAGAGTTTCATTGGATCTTCGGTGTCACCTTTTTCCAATATGTTTTTACGAAATGCCGTGGCAACTTTTTGATTGTAAATATCGCCGGTTTCTTTGAAAGCCTGAAATGCATCAGCATCTAAAACAGCAGCCCATGTGTAGCTGTAATAGCCGGCACAATATTCACCACTAAAAATATGATTGAAATAGGAGCTACGGTAACGGACAATAACTTGCGGAATCATGCCGATTTTATCCAATGATGTTTTTTCAAATTTAGTCACATCAAAGTTGGCGGTATCTTTCATCATGTGATAATCCATGTCGAGATAAGAAGCAGCAAGTAATTCAACATTTATAAAACCCTGATTAAAAGTTCCTGCTTTCTGGATTTTATCCATCAATTCTTTTGGCATTAATTTACCAGTTTTATAATGTTTAGCGTAGGTTTCCATTACCTGCGGTTCCCAGCACCAGTTTTCCATAACTTGCGACGGAAGTTCAACGAAATCGCGTGCCACACTTGTTCCTGAAAGACCCGGATAAGTACACTGAGTCAACAAACCGTGAAGTGCATGACCAAATTCATGGAACATGGTTTCCACCTCGTCCATATTCAGTAGCGAAGGTTTTCCGGCAGTTGGTTTTGTGAAATTACCAACGTTGCAAATAATCGGACGATGATTCACACCATCTTTCTTGTATTGATCAGTAATGTTATTCATCCAGGCTCCGGCACGTTTTCCTGCACGTGGGAAATAATCGGTATATAAAATTCCAATCAACGAACCATCAGCATCACTAACTTCAAAAACCTCAACATCAGGATTGTAAACCGGCATGTCGGTGAGTTTTTTGAATTTCAAACCATATAGTTTCGAAGCCAAATCGAATACTCCCTGGCGAAAATTTTCCTGTTTTATATTTGGACGAAGTACTTCTTCCTCCAAATCGTTT
>JBBQMQ010000143.1:0-9291 GCA_038329115.1 Bacteroidales bacterium | reverse complement strand
ATTGGCGAAATAATGCCTCCCAATACATGATATACACCTCTGAATTGCTGTGTGTTTTCAATTGACATCACGTCTTTTATATTTTCAACCACACAAACAGTTTCGTGATCGCGTGAGTGATTTGCACAAATTCTACACGTTTCGGTATCGGAGATGTTGTGACAAACCTTACAATATACAATTTCTTTACGCAACTGAATAAATGCATTCCCAAAAGTTTCTACTTCCGACTCAGACTGTTTCAGGATGTGCAAAACCAATCTGAGCGCCGTTTTCCGACCAATTCCAGGCAATTTTGCAAATTCGTTTACAGCGTTTTCAAGTAGATATGATGAAAATTGTTGAGCGCTCATGTTCTGTTTTTCAATGCAGGTGCAAATTTATAAAAAAAAACGGTTCAAAACTATTTTTGTTCATTGCATTTCCATTCGGGCATTTTTAGCTATTTTTGTACGTTTCTGAAAAAAATGCTGTTTTAGAATTCTAAAACGTATATTTTGATTCATAATTGTTCTATTTTAAATTATTTATATGTCAGGGCTTACCATTTTGCTCATCATAGCTGTTTATTTTTCTATTTTGTTATTGATTTCGTATCTGGTAGGCAGGAAAAGTACCGATAATGATGCTTTTTTTCTTGGAAATAAAAAATCTCCATGGTGGGTTGTGGCCATTGGCATGATTGGTTCGTCTATTTCAGGTGTGAGTTTTGTTTCTGTTCCGGGCATGGTTCGGAATATTGATTTCACATACATGCAAACCGTTTTTGGGTTCTTTTTTGGCTATTTAATTATTGCAAATGTGCTTTTGCCATTGTATTACAAGCTGAATCTGACTTCAATTTATACGTATCTGGAAGAACGTTTCGGTAAATATTCATACAAAACAGGAGCTTCATTTTTCCTGCTTTCACGCACCATCGGCTCAGGGGTTAGACTCTATCTGGTTACACTCATTTTGCAACATATAATTTTCGATGCTTGGCACATTCCGTTTATTGTAACTGCTTCGGGCACACTTTTCTTGATCTGGCTTTACACACACCGGAGTGGAATAAAAACTATTATTTGGACTGATACACTTCAGACAATCTGCATGATTTCTGCTTTAATATTGCTGGTGTTTCAGGTTTCAAAACAATTGAATTTTAGTTTTGGAGAGTTTGCAAGTTCCCTGATTCATTATCCGCATTCCCGCATATTTGTATTTGATGACTGGCATTCGAAACAAAACTTTTTCAAACAGTTTTTCAGCGGGATTTTTATTGCCATTGTTATGACCGGACTTGATCAGGATATGATGCAAAAAAACCTGACTTGCAAGAACTTGCGTGATGCGAAAAAAAATATGTATTGGTACGGGATTTCATTTGTCCCCGTTAATTTATTGTTTCTTACGTTGGGAGCAATGCTTTTGATGCTGGCCAGCAAAAACAATATACCTCTCCCGGCTTTGTCTGACGATATTTTGCCGATGTTTGCCACGCAATATCTGGGTCCAGTTGTTACATTTCTTTTTGTGATAGGCATTATTGCAGCGGCTTTCGCCAGTTCCGACTCGGCTTTAGCTTCGCTCACCACGTCATTCTCTGTTGATATTCTTGGAGTACAGCACATGGATTCAAAAACTGCAGAACGGAAAAGAAAACTGACTCATATTGGCATGTCGGTATTGTTCGTTTTGATAATGCTTGTTTTTAAATTGTTGAATAACAAAAGTATAATTGATGCCATTTATACAATTGCCTCGTATACCTACGGTCCGTTGTTGGGAATGTTTGCTTTCGGATTGTTTACTAAACGACAGGTTCGGGATAAACTCGTACCAATTGTTGCTGTTGCTTCTCCGGTTATATGCTTTGGATTAAATATGTTGTCTGCTACTTTGTTTAATTATCAACTCGGATATGAATTGTTAATGGTAAATGGTCTCATTACATTTGGCGGAATGTATTTACTTTCGTTGAACCGTAATAATATTGAATTATTGAAAAATTGAAATTAAAATATATGGAAATAAAATCAGCTGAATTTATAATCAGCAACACGGATTATCTGAAATGTCCCGATAGCAAACTACCCGAATATGCTTTTATCGGACGTTCAAATGTTGGAAAATCATCGTTAATCAACATGCTTTGTAATCGCAAGGATTTGGCAATGACATCGTCAAAACCGGGTAAGACATTGCTTATCAATCATTTTTTGATCAATAATAATTGGCATTTGGTGGATTTGCCGGGATATGGTTATGCAACCGCAGGGAAAAAAATGCGCGACAAATTGCAGGAAATTATTGAAAATTATATCCTTAATCGCGAACAACTTACCTGCTTGTTTTTGCTGATTGACAGCCGCCATACTCCTCAGCAAATTGATTTGGAATTTATGGAATGGTTGGGAGAGAATGAAGTTCCTTTTTCTATTGTGTTCACTAAATTAGATAAGATGTCGGCAGTTCGGGCAAAGGAAAGTCTGAAAGCTTATCAGGAAAAATTGATGGAACAATGGGAAGAATTACCTCCGATATTTGCAACTTCGTCTGAAAAACGCATTGGTAGAGATGATTTGCTGAATTATATCGATGATATCAACAAGACCTTATAGTCTTGTAACTTTTCCAAAGTTTAGAACTTTGGAAAGTTGAACTAAACGTAATTTCAGCAAACGTTTGCACTTCAATTTTTTCAATCTTGTTTTATGTTTGTGAAGTTTTATCGCTAAAAATAGATATCATTGTATTTTATTAGCCAAAAACGGAAGTGATGGCTCTTGATTCTAACATCTAATAATCATAAACATGCTGAACATTCAAAAGAAAATGAGTAATCCATTTCTGGCATTACTCGGATTACCGGCCACAGCCGTTGGATTTGCACTTTCCACTCAAATTGCAGCATTGAGTTGGATTCTTTCAAATAAATATCATTTAGACATTCACGATGTGGCTTTTGTGTGGTTGGCAGGTCCGATTGCAGGAATTTTTGGTCAGGTAATCGTTGGTTTGTTGAGCGATAACGTTTGGTTTATGGGTGGTCGTCGCCGTCCTTTCATAATTATTGGTGGATTAGTCAGCACCATTGCCTTTCTGACATTGCCTCATATCCGTGGCATTTCACATATTACCGGTATTGCTGATATTATCCTGATTGCTTCAGTTATTGCTTTGTTTCTGGATTTATCCATCAACGTCACTTTCAATCCGGCCCGTTCTATTATTGCCGATTTAACTCCTGAAGGTAAAGTTCGTACTTCCGGTTACGTGTGGATGCAGATTATGTCCGGTTTCTTTGGCGTGTTTGCATATTTTCTTTCCATGGTTTTTGGTAACGAAATGTTGCTTTATATTGCCGCAGTGGTTGTTTTTCTAACAGCAGTTTTTCCTATTTTGTTTATTCAGGAAAAGAAAGAAAAGGATGAGGCAAAGACTGAGGAAAAGGCAAAGTTTGGTATAGTTCAGATTTTCAGGGAAATTTTTCCATTATATGGATTTCTGGTTTTCGGAATTTTCAGTTTGTTCTTTCATTTTTTTACCGAGGAATTGGCTGCATGGCATAATCCGGTTCTGATTGCTTCTTTGGCGTATTCGGTTATTATCGGCATATTGATCATTATTCAGGGGCTGAAACAAAAATCAAACCGGAACGAATTTCAGAAAATCATGCTTGCACACTCATTTACGTGGGTTGCTTTTCAGAGTATGTTTATTCTGTCGGGATTTTTTATTGAAAATAAAATATTGCCCAATATAAATTTATCCGGCATTACGGCTAACTGGTTTGCCGAAAGATTGACCGGTGTAACTCAGACTTCAGGTTCGTCGGTCGGTAATATTGTTTCGCTTGGATTCTTTATCCTGAACCTGATTGGAGCCATTTTTCCACTTATTCTGCAATCCATTGCCAAACGAATCGGTCGGGTGAAAACCTATATTGCTGCGTTGGCGTTTTCGGCCATTGGTTATTTCTATATCGCTTATTTCAGTCGGGTGGAAATCGATTTTTATATCGGCATGTTCCTCGTGGGAATTGGTTGGTCGGCAGTAATCTCCATCGTTTTTGCCATTATGAGTGAACGGGTAAATCCTTCCAAAATGGGCTTGTATATGGGCGTATTTAATCTGGCAGTGGTGTTGCCGCAAATGATGAGTAATGGTGTGGCAAATGTGATAAAATCAACAGGAAATTACCAATTGTTGTATATTTTCTGCGGATTGCTGATTACAACTTCAGTTATTTTCTGGATGTTTGTAAAAGAACCAGAATCGTCAGAAATGAAACAAGGAGTTACTGCAGGCGGACATTAAAGATTGTTACTGCTATCGTTTAATTTCAAATGAAAAGACGCCTTGAAAAGATTTTAATCTATTTCAAGGCGTCTTTATCAATTAATTCTTATTTATTCTGAATCGCTTCCACAATTTTAGCTTCCAGTTCGGCTGCTAATTCTGGATTATCTTTGATTAATTGTTTTGAACCATCACGACCCTGAGCCAGTTTGGTGTCACCGTAACTGTACCACGAACCGCTTTTCTTGATAATTCCGTATTCAACGCCGAGGTCGATGATTTCGCCGGTTTTGGAAATTCCTTCGCCGTACATAATGTCAAATTCAGCTTTGCGGAAAGGTGGTGCAACTTTGTTTTTCACCACTTTCACGCGGGTTTGGTTTCCAACGGCATCTTCACCGTCTTTCAACTGTCCGATACGACGGATATCCAACCGTACTGAAGCATAGAATTTCAATGCATTACCACCGGTTGTTGTTTCAGGATTTCCGAACATAACACCGATTTTTTCACGCAACTGATTGATGAAAATACAGGTTGTGTTGGTTTTGCTGATATTGGCAGTAAGTTTACGCAACGCTTGCGACATTAAGCGGGCTTGTAAACCCATTTTCGAATCACCCATATCGCCTTCAAGTTCGGCTTTCGGAGTCAGGGCAGCAACAGAGTCAATCACCACAATGTCAACAGCCGACGAGCGAATCAGTTGATCGGCAACTTCCAGCGCTTGTTCGCCGTTGTCAGGTTGTGAAATCAATAATTCTTCAATATTCACACCTAATTTCTCAGCATAAAAACGGTCGAAGGCATGTTCAGCATCGATAAATGCAGCAATACCTCCGGCTTTTTGAGCTTCGGCAATAGCGTGAATAGCCAACGTTGTTTTACCGGAAGATTCCGGTCCGTAAATTTCGATTACGCGTCCGCGAGGATAACCACCGATACCCAAAGCCACATTTAAACCGATAGATCCGGTTTAAATAAAGGAAACATCTTCCACCTTGGTGTCGCCCATGCGCATAATGGTGCCTTTACCGTGGTCTTTTTCAATTTTATCCATTGCCAGCTGCAATGCTTTCAGTTTGTCCGAAATAGGAAATTTAATTTCCTCAGCAGGTGTTTTTGCCATAATTTTATTTGTTTTATTTTGTTGTTTTTGTTTATTTTCGGTTTAATTCGTTTTGGTAGAATATGAAATACAAAGATAAAATTAATTCCACCAATTTTGCAATTTTAAAGCAATATTTTATGAACAGTATTTAACTCTAAAATAAAAAATACGACTCCTAGCCCCTAAAAGGGAATTAAATTAGTTTTAATTTTTACTAAATATTTACAGAATGAGTCTTTAAGTCCCCTTATGGGGGATTTAGGGGGCTGCTATCAACTATTTCAACACTTCCAGCTTTGCAAATTTCAATAATAATGATTTTACTCCTTTTTCTCCAAAATCGATATCGGCTTTCTCGTTTCCATTCACCATGCTTGTTTCCAATACTTTGCCAATGCCGAAAATACTGTGTTTTACAAAAGAACCGGTCGGAATGGATGAGTTTTCAGTCGGGATTTTATCGCCGCCGGCATTGCTTAATTTTACCATTCGTTTGGGTGGTACCGACAAACTGTTTTCCCTGACAAATGGTTTAGAAAATGAGCTTTTAAAGCGGTTACGCTCTATTTCCATATCGTCATCCCAATCGCCGATTCGGGCTTGTTTTGGTTTTGCTTCTAGTGGCATATCCAGAAACTGTGAGTCAATATCTTTAATAAAACGGCTCGGATTGGAAAAATTTGTTTTACCGTTTTTGAAACGCGATTTGGCAAAACTGATAAAGCAAAGTTCTTCGGCGCGGGTTATTGCCACGTAAAATAAACGCCGTTCTTCTTCGAGCTCGCGTTCACTTTGACAAAACGGTGATGGAAACAATTCTTCTTCCATTCCAACAATGAATACGGCTCTGAATTCCAATCCTTTGGCTGCATGAACCGTCATCAACGTAACTTTGTCCTTGTCAGTTTCTTTGTCCGTATCCTGATCGGTAAGTAGCGAAACTTCCGATAAAAAATCGGGTAATAGTGCGATTGGCTCTCCATTTGATTGTTTAGCTTCGCAAAATTCGTGAATGGCTTTCAGTAATTCCTGCACGTTTTCCTGACGGCTCATACTTTCCGGCGAATGGTCGGTGTATGTGTCGGCAATCACGCCGGAAGTTTTTACAATGCTGTTAGTCAGATCGTAGGCATTTTGAGTTTGAATTTGTTCGGCAAAAACGTCAATCATTTTGCGGAATTGTGCCAGTTTATTAGCCGTTCCGGCATTGACAGCCAGGTTGTATTTCAGCATATCTGTCAACACTTCCCAGGCACTGACAGCATGAAGCTGAGCGCATTCAATCAGTTTGTTTACCGTGGTATCACCGATACCACGTGCCGGATAATTGATAATCCGTTTCAACGCTTCTTCGTCGTTCGGATTGCAAACCAACCGACAATATGCAATCACATCCTTGATTTCCTTTCGTTGATAAAACGACAACCCACCGTAAATCCGGTACGGAATGCCTTGTTTACGCAACGCTTCTTCCATCACACGTGACTGCGAGTTGGTGCGGTACAAAATGGCAATATCCTGATACCTGTAGTTATCAAAACGCAAATCGGAAATATTATTAGCCACAATAAAACCTTCTTCAAAATCGGTAAAAACGCTCATCACTTTGATTGGTTTTCCTGTTTCTTTTTCGGAGAAAACTGTTTTGCGAATCTGTTGTGCATTTTTATCAATCAGACTGTTGGCTGCATTTACAATGGTTTTGGTGGAACGGTAATTTTGTTCCAGTTTAAAGATTTGAGCGTTATGATAGGTGTTTTTAAACGTCAGAATATTGTCGATATTAGCACCACGAAACGAATAAATACTTTGCGCATCGTCGCCCACCACGCAAATTTTCTCGTGTTGTTCAGCCAGCTTTTTTACAATCAGGTATTGAGCGAAATTGGTATCCTGATACTCGTCAACCAATACATAGCTAAATAGATTCTGATATTTTTGAAGAATATCCGGATTATTTCTGAATAAAACGTTGGTTTGCAGCAATAAATCATCAAAATCCATCGCGTCAGCCTGTTTGCAACGGTTGCAATAGATTTTATAAATGTCATGCATCAGCGGAACGCGCGATGCATTGTCTGCTTTTAATAAATCGGTGTTTGCCAGATAAGCGTCAGGCGTAATCAGGTTGTTCTTGGCATACGAAATGCGTGATTGTACAAAACCGTGTTTATAGGTTTTATCGTCGAGCTTAAGCTCTTTTACAATACTTTTAATCAGACTTTTCGAGTCGGAAGAATCGTATATGGTAAAGTTTTTCGAATAGCCGATTCGTTCAGCTTCGGAACGTAAAATTCGTGAAAAAACCGAGTGAAATGTTCCCATCCAAAGGTAGCGGGCTGTTTTTTCGCCAACCATTCCGGCAATTCGCTCTTTCATTTCACGAGCCGCTTTGTTGGTAAAAGTCAAAGCCAAAATGGACGAAGGCGCCATGCCCGTTTTGAGTAAATAGGCTATTTTATAAGTCAATACACGCGTTTTGCCGGAGCCTGCACCCGCAATTACGAGTGAAGCACCACCGGTATATTCAACCGCACGGCGTTGACTTTCATTGAGTTCGTTGAGAAAAGGAAAATCCATATATTTTTTTGGAAACCGCAAAAGTGCGGAGCACCTTTGAGTGTTTATGTAAATTATTGAAGAAAAAACTCTTTTGAGAGCTCTGCTCTTCAAAAGGATTTTCAGAATACAAAGTTAGTAAATTGATTCATTCATCGCGAAAATAGTTATCAACAATTTGAAGTCTGCTTTAAAAGAAGTAATTTTGTCGGACATACGAACAATAGAAGTGAAAAATGAGGAAATTTAGTCAGTGGATATTTAAAATAGTTGGTTGGAAAGCGGTTGTAATTGTTGCAGAACCAGTTAAAAGTGTTATTTGTGTGGCACCCCATACCAGCAACTGGGATTTTTTAATTGGCAAGATGTATTATTGGTCTGTTGGGCGTAAATCAGGTTTTTTAATGAAAAAATCGTGGTTTTTTTTTCCGCTAGGAATTATATTTCGCAGTATGGGTGGAATTCCGGTAGATCGGTCTAAAAGTACTTCTGTAACTGATCAGGTGGCTGAAGAATTCAATAAGCACGAAACGTTTCATATAGCTATTACTCCCGAAGGAACCCGCAGTTTAGTGCCAAAATGGAAAATGGGTTTTTATTATATTGCAGTAAAGGCCAATGTACCTATTCAACTGGCATATATCGATTATAAGAAGAAAGAGATGGGGATTTCGAAAATAATTTATCCAACCGGTGACGAAACAGAAGATTTGAAAATGATTCAGGACTTTTACAAAGACATAACACCAAAGCATCCGGAGAGATTTAATATTAGTTTGTAGTTGATAGCAGCCCCCTAAATCCCCCGAAATGGGGGACTTTAAGACCAAGTCTGCATATTTAGTGAGAATCAAATCTAACTATTAAAGGAATCGAAGATTTATGATTTGCGTATTTTGCGTTCAAAAATCTTCGTTCAAAAAGTTTGTTAGTTAGAAGTTTATAGTTGGTAGTAAGAAAAAATATCGCGACCATAAGTAGCAAATATCAACGAAGGTAATATCGAGAACGCAGTGAGCTAATAACATGACCCAAGGGAATAATATGAAAATAACATTAATTCAAGATCAGATTTTTTGGGCTGATAAAGCTGCTAATCTGCACAAAACAGGTGAGCAACTGGCTTTGTTAGCCGGACAAACTGATTTAGTGGTATTGCCCGAAATGTTTACGACCGGATTCTGTACCAATGAGTTGCATTTGGCTGAAACAATGGAGGGTGAAACTGTGAAAACGCTTCGCAATTGGGCTGTGAAATATAATCTTGCTATTACCGGTAGTTTTATTGCTACCGAAAACGATAAAATATATAACCGTGCATTCTTCGTTTTTCC
>JBBQMQ010000142.1:0-9306 GCA_038329115.1 Bacteroidales bacterium | reverse complement strand
GTCATAAGTTTTCGGATAAAGACCGGCTTTATCTAAGTGTATTTACAGGCGAGGATGTGGTATATGCCAATATAAAACAAAGTTCAGCCGATGTTCAGGGTCAGAATTCTTCGGTGGTTGGTTCGCAAAACACATGGCTTAAAATGGACTGGGACTGGGGAAATATCCTTACGGCACTGCGGTGGAATCATATTATTTCTAACAAATTATTTATGAATACCACGGCTTATTATACCCGTTACCAGTTTGTTTTGGGAATTGGTTTGAATACCGAAACCAATATAACTACACCAACTCCATCCACAACCAACTCGTCAATAAATCTGGGTTTTCATTCCGGCATTGAAGATTATAGCGGAAAAGTGGATTTTGATTATTCTCCTAATCCGAATCATGATATAAAATTCGGAGGAAATTACATCTATCATACTTTCCGTCCAGGAGTAACTGTGGCACAAGTTAGCGGAACAACACAATCGATGGATACCACGATCGGTGATCAGAATATTTTCACACACGAAGCAGTAGCCTATATTGAAGACAATATCAACCTTGGGTCGGCACTGAAAGCGAATGTGGGTTTGCATTATTCTAATTTCTTTGTTCAGGGCAAGTTTTTTCAGTCACTCGAACCGCGAATCGGTTTGCGTTACCTACTGAGTTACAATTTATCAATTAAAGCCGGTTATGCAGCTATGAGCCAGTATATCCATTTATTGTCCAACAGCAACATTGAATTACCAACCGATTTATGGGTTCCGGTTACGAAACGGATTGACCCAATGAAATCTCAACAGGTTTCGGTGGGTATTTTTTATAATTTGTTGAACATGATTGATTTTTCGGTGGAAGCATATTATAAAAATATGGATAATCTGATTGAATACAAGGATGGGTCTTCCTTTTTCGGATCGAGTACGGGATGGGAAGACAAGGTAAATGTTGGGCGTGGTTGGGCGTATGGAATAGAATTTCTTGCACAGAAAACAGTTGGAAAAACTACCGGTTGGGTTGGTTACACCTGGTCGAAAACCGAACGGCTATTCGATAGGCCGGGACAATTACTGAACAACGGATTGGTATTTCCTGCTAAATATGACAGAATGCATGATTTGAGCATCGTGGTTTCGCATAAATTCAATGAAAAGATTGATGTGGCTGCAACGTGGGTTTACAGTACGGGTAATGCCGGAACTCTTGCTTTGCAAAATTATGCCGGATCATACATTCCCGGAACTAATGCTTCCACTTCAAGCAATCCTACTCAAATTCTACAAAACCTTTCGAGCGTTCCATTTATAAGTGCCAGAAATAATTTCCGGTATGACCCGACGCATCGACTGGATGTGGGAATAAATTTCCATAAAAAGCTCAAACACGGAACCCGCACATGGAATGTTAGCGTATATAATGCTTACAATCAATTAAATCCATTTCTGACAACAGTACGAAGCAATACTGTTTTCAATACAACAACCAATTCATATTCCGTGGTAAAACAATTGGTACAGATCTCTATTTTTCCAATTATTCCATCGGTAAGTTATACATTTAAGTTTTAAAACCTGTCTTATGAAATCTTTCAAAAAATCAATATATATTATTCCTCTTATTTTACTTTTTACTTCGTGCGAGAAAGTGATTGAGTTTAATGGTACGGTGACTGACCCGATGGTGGTAGTAAATAGTTTTGTTACGCCCGATTCGGTTGTAGTTGCACAGGTTTCTCTCAGCCGATTTTTTCTGAGCAACGATGCTACATTCGAAATGGTAAATAATGCTACTGTTTCGCTTTTGGTAAACGGTATTCAGAAAGAAAACCTGACACCTGCTCCCAATGGTCTCTACGTAGGGACTTATCATCCGGTCAAAGGTGATTCTATAAGCTTACAGGTACAGACTCCCGGAAAAAACAGGGTAAATTGCGCTACCATTATAGAACCTCAAACCAAAGTGGTTTCTATTGATACAACTTCAGTTACCATGGGAACATCTTCACCCATAACTGCTGTAAATAAAACAACAGGAGCAAGAGACACCATCGGAGATTCTTATGATCGAACCCTAAAATTTGTATTGAAGTTCAAAGATAGTCTCAACGTTAATCCAAACATTCATAATTATTACCGGTTGGTGGTATACACTAAAACAACTACTCCTAAAGGGAATTTCTCGGATTATACTTTTTCGTTCGACGATATTGTTTCGGGCAATGCCAATAATTCGGTAGGCCCTCCTACTTCACTTAGTTCGAATAAATACAACGTTTTTTCCGATGATTTATTTGACGGCAAACAATATCCGCTAACATTCAGTGTTCAGAATAACCGGAACGTTTATTATTCGGGCAGTGCACCTTTAACCAAACGAAAAGAAGTGTATGTCAATCTGCAAAGTATCAGCAAAAGTTACTATCTCTATCTGCAAACACGTGCATCTATCAAAAGCAATACATTCTTTGCCGAACCTGTTCAGGTTTATAACAACGTGGATGGCGGAATCGGTATTCTGGGAAGTTATACCAGCAATTTGATAAAGTTGACTTTACAATAGTTTCGGTTATTGAAACGGTGCTAGAATACTTATAAATAGAGCATTTAATCTTCATTCAATTTACTTTTTACACCAAAAGCACAAATGTAAAAAAAACGTACTTGCCTGGTCAAGATCAGGCACTTCAAACCGTAAACTTTACTAATAATAAAACTTAGTTGAACTTAAATTGTTATATTTTTCGCCATTTTTCAAATTTTAAATTCTTTAGTATTATCTTTGGACTTTACTAACACCGGTTTTATATTCCGATTTATTAGGATTCTAAAACCTGAATCTATTTTCAGTCTACCTGCTTTTGCAGATTAAAGTTTCTACTTCGACCAAAATTGAATCAAAGTTAGTTTCTTCGCTGTTACTTGTATCAGCGAGGGTAGGTTTTATTGTTTAATTTAATTTAATTTTGTATGGAAGTCCCTTCATTTGTGTATAAGATGTTGTATAGGTATATCAGCCTGATTGACAGAAAAAAAGAAATTTTATTTATGAATTATGGCTACGAAGATCCGTCTGAAAAGATTGAGCTTCAGCCTTGTGACGAGAGTAACCGTTATTCCATTCAACTATATCACCGATTGGCTAAGATGGTTGAATTAAAAGATAAACATATCGTGGAAGTGGGCAGTGGACGCGGTGGTGGACTGGCTTATATTACCCGTAAATTTACACCAGCAACTGCACTGGGTATTGATCTGGATAAAAAGGCAGCCAAATTTGGTAACTCGCATTACAATTTAAAAGGGTTGACCTTTAAACATGGGAATGCACATCAACTGAATTTGAACTCCGGGAGCGTGGATGTTATTTTCAATGTCGAGTCGTCGCACCGGTATATGAACATGGAATTGTTTTTAGACGAAGTATACCGCAGCCTGAAACCAGGCGGCTATTTTATGTTTACCGATTTCAGGTACAAAAACCAATTGGCCACCTTAATGGAATTATTGAAAACCACTAAGTTCGTAAAATTTGATGAACAATGGATCAATAAACAGGTTTTGGAAGCCCTTGAGCTTGATAGCATTCGCCGAAAAGCGTTGGTTGATAAATATGCCCCACCTTTTCTACGGAAAGCTTTCCACGATTTTGCAGGCAACAGTGGTTCGCCTACTTTTACGAATTTCAGCAACGGTGGCATGGTTTATTTTGTATTCGGATACCAAAAACCGTATTAATGTTTTATTTCCGATGATATGCAAAATTTATCAGGTTCTTTCCTTCGTTGAAATATCACTAAACCGTTATTGCGTATAAGCTGATGAATGAACTATAGATTATTTTCCAATTTGAAAACCAATATTCAACATTAAATAATCTGAATTAAAACCTTGAATTAATCCAAATCCTCTTTGATATCTTAAGTCAAGACTAATTTCTTTTTTATTAAACAGCTCTGCAACAACACCTAGTCCTAAATTTAAACCATAATCAAAATTTGAAAATGGTGCTTCATTAGCTTCATAAGTGTAGTGGGCACCCCTACTCTCAAGATTACGTGTATTATTGGTAATAAAAGAATAATTTACAAAAGTTCCTATCTGGAATGTCGGTCGGATCTTTCCTTTGGGAAATTCATATCTCAGTATGCCCGAATTGTTTAAAAAATTATGAATCAATGTTATATCATTTACATAATTCACGCGATAAATAGGATCCAAAAAGGTATTAGTACTTGTTAGCTTCTGGTGACTATAGGTTCCTTCGTATTGGAAATATAATTTTTCATTGAGACCGGGCATATTGATTTTATAAAACAGACCAATAGAAGGATAAATTAATTTTTTAAATTGACTATTATTCAAATAATAAAATTCATCTGAAAAAGTTTTCATCTCTGAAACTGATATAACATTTAGTCCAACCAATAAACCGAATCTTGCTACTATTTCCGGTTGTTGTTTTTCATAGATAATACACTTTTCATCCGAACAGACGTCTTTATGATAATCACGTGCTATTTTGATAAGGGACGTACGGTTTAATGGAATTTTATCAATTTTTTGAGATGTGGTGACACTTTTTCTCAACAAATATTTAAGTGTTCCAATATACTCTTTTGATTGTTTCATGAATTTTACATCATTCAAAACAACTATTTTTTCTTCATTCTTAAGTTCGTACAGTTTGTCATCGCCTACATCCACTAAATAATGTTCCCCCACCTCATCACGATAGTATAATATATCAACAATACCATCAATTAAATATTCTAAAAAAAGAGATGTTTCTTCATTATCAAGCTTCAGAGGCCTTGAAATATAGTACTTACTGTCTATAAATCGATAAGATTTTAAATCGTTTGGAGTAAATTCTTGTTCCTTTGAATTGATATCTTTTTTATATACACACTTGTTTGAGTTTGCTATATTGCCTTTATAATCAATTAATCCATAAATTGAATCATTGTTGTTGTTAATAATATAACCTTTTCTAAAATCAGATTGAGAATATAAGTTTATGATCATAAGAAAGAAAAATGCAAATAGAATAATCAGCTGTTTCATATTGTGTTCTATCTTTTATAAATAATTATGCTCTTAAAATTCTAATTTTATGACATGATTACTGATTCCTTTTATATCTCCTCTTCTGTATTATTACTAAATAATTCTTGAGCAAAGTCTCCAATTTCATTAATTGCATTTATACTTTCAGGTAGAAATTTTCCAACCATATGCCATACATGCCACATCCCATCCCAAACACTGAGTCGAACGTCCACACGGGAGGATTTTGCTTCTTCTGTCAAGGTAATTGCATCATCAAATAATATTTCTTCTGTACCCACCTGAATCAGCATAGGAGGAAATCCTTGAAAATCACCATAAAGTGGTGATATGAGAGGGTTTTTCAAATCTTCTTCTCCTGCGTAAAGTAAAGCCGATTTCTTTAAATATTCAGTCGATAATACAGGATCTTGTTTTGATTTTAATATGTGTGATTTTCCTGAACACAATAAATCTACCCAGGGAGAAATACAAATAAGGCCGACAGGCAAAGGATCTCCGTTATTTTTTAAAGCCATAAATGTTGCTAAGGCTAAACCACCTCCCGCTGAATCACCTGAAATTATAATTTTAGAAGGATTTATTCCTTGTTCTAAAATCCATTTGTAAATTTTTAATGAGTCCGTTAGCGCTGCCGGAAATGGATTCTCAGGAGCTAGTCTATATTCAGGTATAAAAATCTCTGCTTTTGCAGCTTTTGCAATATCAGCGGCTAATAATCTGTGTGTATTAATCGACCCAACGGTATAGCCACCTCCATGAAGATGAATAATAATGTTTCCTTTGACTGCATCTGGATGTGATATTTTTTCAAAACTTAAACCGTCAATACTTAACTTTTCAATTTGGATGGTCTTATCTAACTTAAACCATTTGGTAAATGATTCCATTGATTCTCGTTCCTCGGAGAGTGTTTTCTTGCCCAGATTTTGTTTTTTTATAAAAGCTTTTGATACTTCTCGAATTAAAATGCTTCTTAAACTTAGCATAAATTAAAACTTTTTCTATAACGCTTATTTCTAACTACTTATTACTTACTCAAACCTATTTTGCATAATTTTTCATTCAAACTTTCCATAGAAATCTACTGTTTTATCCACAACAACTTTGCAATATCATATCCAATGGATTCTGCTTTTTTCAGGTATTCTTTTTTTACTTCTTCCGGCAAAGTAGTTTCACGCGAGAGAATCCATAAATAATTCAGATTAGCACCGGCAATCAAGGCATATTTATAATCCTTATCTATCGCAATTACATTGTATCCGGCATAAAAAGGACCGAAAAAAGAAACCTTTAACATGGCAACAGTAGGATCACCAACAAATTTGGCTTTTCCTGTGGCTTGAGACCATACATTCTTCTTGGTATTAAATCCCCGGTTCACTACTTTAATAGTACCATTATCATTCAACGAATATTCAGCGGTAGTATGATCCAGATTTCGTTCGAATTTAAAATCAAACCGGGCTATCTCATACCATTTCCCCAGGTATTTTTCTTTTTCAAACGAATGAACGGCTACAGCTCCTTTTGGTATAGTGGAACAAGCTACGGTTCCTAATGATACCAACGCTAAAAATAAAATAAAAATACGGTTCGTGGTTTTCATAATAATTATAATGAGGGTTATTTCAGTTATTTTTTTTCACTTTCTATGACCAAAAAGTTTGGAGACATTCTTCCGGCAGCGTTGGAGGGAGAGCTATACGCTAAAAGAACTTTTTTGTTTTATATTTTTTAATTTTTACACAGACTTGGGAGGGGTTTATATTTCTCCTTCGAAAACAGTGGTTGCGCTTCCTGTCAGATAAACATGATTGTCAGACTCGTTCCATTCAATCGTAAGTTCTCCGCCAATGAGTTCAACAATAGTTTTGCGAGCTGACAGACCATTTAAAATGCCCGCAACTACCGAAGCGCAAGCGCCGGTACCACAAGCCATGGTTTCGCCCGAACCACGTTCCCAAACGCGCATTTTCATTCGCTCTTTCGAAATTATTTCAATAAATTCAGTATTGATGCGACGGGGAAAAACAGACGCATTTTCAATTTTCGGACCAATAACCGGCAAATCAAGCTTATCAATATCTTTTGTGAAGATGACTGCATGTGGATTTCCCATGGAAACGCAGGTAATATTATATTCTAATGAATCGTCAAACTTAACTGGTATATTTATGATTTTTGTACCATCAAGCGTTGTTGGGATCAGGTTTGATTCCAGAATCGGTTCGCCCATATCCACAGTAACACTTTCGACCAATTTATCTTTGCCTAAAAATAACTTCAGTTTTTTGACTCCGGCCAAGGTTTCGAGCGTAAGTTCCGTTTTCGTAGTTAATCCTTTGTCGAATACAAACTTACCAATACAGCGTGAAGCGTTTCCACACATTTCAGCTTCAGAACCATCTGCGTTCAGCATTTGCATTCTGAAGTCGCTGGTGCTTGAAGGTAAAATTAATACCAATCCGTCAGAACCTATTCCCTTGTGACGATCGCTGTATTGAATGGCAAATTCAGTTGGGTTTTCTATTTTTTCTTCAAATCCGTTTACGTATATATAATCGTTTCCGGTTCCGTGCATTTTTGTGAATCGCATATTGTTGGATATATTGTCGGTATCTTTGTTTAATAATTATGTACAAAATTAGTTATTATGCATCATTTGAGGTTTAACTATTTGACAATCGTTTGTGTAATTAGTTTATTGGTTGTAAATTGATTGTTTTTTGGTTTAATTTACAGTAAAATGATTATTATTCGTATTGAATTGTTTTAAATCAGTATTTAGACATTTATCAAAGTTGTATTTAAAGTTGATTGTTTATGCTGAGATAATTTATAAGTATAACTCAAAACCGGCATCATTGTTTAAAGATAATATTGATTTCAAGATATTTATATAAAATAAAGCATTCATTTCAAAATGAATACCCCTAATAATCACAAGGGCGGTCTGGTTGAATTATTGAAGCAATATCATTCATAAAGTAGGTGAAAAAAGAAAAACAAAGAAAGGTGTGCTATTTTGGGGTTATTAAGCACGGTTTATTATTCTTCTGATACAAACCTTTTATTAATAACAATGAAAGTATAATAAAGGCTTTTTTGATTTTTTAGTAAGATTATGTCCATAAATTCAATCTCAATGATATATCTTTGTATTCCTTTGTGAATGGATATATTATTTTGTATAATGTATGTATAACGTGAGCAAATAAAAAAGGCTTACACATTTTGCATAAGCCTTTTATTCACAGATTTTAATTTGAATAAATACAAAAGTCAAACTAGTCCCTTAGATGGACTCGTGGTTATATCATGAACGAAAAAAGTAAAATAGGAGTTATTGGAGGAGGTAGTTGGGCAACAGCTATTGCAAAAATAGCACTTACCACTTCCGAAGAAATCAATTGGTATATGCGCCGTCAGGAGCAAATTGATGAATTTGTACGCTTAAGTAAAAATCCATCTTATCTCACCGGAGTAAAGTTCGACACAGACCGGATTCATTTCACGAGCGATATCAATAAATTGGTTCGCACATCCGAAATTCTTATTTTTGCAACTCCTTCTCCTTTTCTGAAACAACATTTGAAAAAGCTGAAAAGGAATCTGGATAATAAAATTGTTATTTCGGCCATTAAAGGAATTGTTCCCGACGAAAACATGATTGTTTCAGATTATTTTGAGCAAATTTACAAAGTTCCAAAGGACAATATTGCCGTTTTAGCCGGTCCTTGTCATGCCGAGGAAGTTGCATTGGAACGGCTCTCGTATCTGACAATCGGTTGCACTTCTCGCGAAAGAGCTCGCATGTTGGCGCAACGTCTTACTTCAAGTTTTATCCGTACTTCCATAAGCGATGATATTATGGGAATTGAATATTCATCGGTTATGAAGAATATTTATTCCATTGCCGCCGGTATTTGTCACGGCTTAAAATACGGTGACAATTTTCAGGCTGTGTTGATTTCCAATGCTATTCAGGAAATGAATCGTTTTTGCAATGCTACCAATCCCATGCACCGGGATATAAACGAATCGGCTTATCTGGGCGATTTATTGGTGACAGCTTATTCCAAATTCAGCAGAAACAGGTTGTTTGGAACAATGATTGGAAAAGGATATTCTGTAAAAACGGCACAACTGGAAATGGAAATGATAGCCGAAGGATATTATGCAACCAAATGTATTTACGAATTAAACGAAAAATATCAAATCAGCATCCCCATCGTTGACT
>JBBQMQ010000141.1:0-9358 GCA_038329115.1 Bacteroidales bacterium | reverse complement strand
ACTCAGCCCACTTTGCCCCCAGGTGCCAGTCTCGGCATATTCAAAAGAATTTTCGTTGTTGATTATGTAATTCTGAGTTGATTTTACACGTAAAAAATAGTTTTGAGAAGGGAATCCGGTGTAGTCTGTTTTGATTGGTATTCCGCTTTCCCACATACTGTTTGAAGTGTCAACCGTAACATTTAAAGTTCCTGTACCTGTCTGGCTACCCACAGTTATGGTTGTGCTTGGATTATTTGCAGTTATTGCCAGAGTGAGACTATTACCTGCAGGAAGAATGCTGTTGAAAAATGTATTTGGATCGAAAGTTGTTTCAAGTGTTCCATTTGTCACTGCAATGGATGAAAGCAAATTGATAGGGATTGTTGTGAATTTTGTATTATAAGCCATCGTGTATTTACCTCCACCAGTGGCACTTATTTTGATATAATCACTTCCATCGCCTGATACAATATATGTTCCAAGTGAAACCATAATGTAATCGGCTATATTATCAGTTGGATTTGCAGGACCTGAAGTCACAGCGGCAGCTTCGGTCGATGTGTTTTTTATAACACCCCATTTTTGATTCAAATACTTGGTATAAGTAACCCCGTTTACAAAAATTTCAACGGGTGCACTTAAATCCCAGGGTTGATGAGCTAATTGACGCGTTACACTACAGATAAATAGCTCATAACTTCCTCCAGCAGTTAAATCCCCTGAATTAGGTTTCCACTTTACCCAGGAACCGGCAGCATTGGCATACAAGGCAGAATAAGTATTGCCATAAGCTCCGGCAATAAATCCTGATTTTGTCAAACGGACAGCATCATTGGCTTCAATGGTAAGATTATCAACTGCAGCGTTTATATGCCCGATATTTATTTGTATGAAAATAATGATAAAAAAAGAGCGGAGTAAGTGTTTCATAATTTATTCAGTATTATAGTTTAAGACTCAACACGATTAATTCATTTTCGGAGACATTGCAAAACTACTAAAGTTTAGAAAGAATGAAACTGAATGGAGTTTATATTTATGTAAACGTTTACAATGAAAGAAAATAGCTGTTTATTGAAATCCGGGAAAATTATAGTTCCTTTGAACTGAATTAAAATTTAGATTTTTATGAGAAAATACGTAGTTCTATCGTTGGTTGTTCTTTCATTTCTAAGTGTTTGCGCACAATCAGAAACAAGCACATTAAATGGCGTGTGGAAATTTAAAGCTCCGGCAACCATCGAAATGGGTACTTATAACACAATTAAGAAAGGATTCTCTACTATTGGATGGGACAGCATTCAGGTTCCGGGAAATTGGGATGTAGAAAATAAATACGCTAATTTTGTAGGAGAAGCCGCTTATTCAAGAACATTTGAGCTCCCCCTTTCATTGAAAAATGGAGAATTGTTTATCCACTTCGATGCAGTTTATTTTGAGGCAAAGGTGTATTTGAATGGTAATTATGTTGGAAAACACGAAGGTGGATATACTCCATTTGAATTTTGTGTAACTGACCTGGTCAAAAAAGATAAGCCAAATGTGCTGGTTGTACTGGCAAATAATGAATTTTCACGCGGAGCATGGTGGTCATGGGGAGGCATTTCACGAAACGTCTACCTGTCACGTTATGAAGATGTAAAACTGAATCAGTTTCATATCTCGGCTATTCCCGATTTTGAAACAGGAATGACGACCATAAATTTCAAAAGTAAAATTGAGAATTTAATGTCAGCAGATAAAATCATTCGTGTTGAAGTCTCTTTTGATAATAATGTGTTTGAAAATCAAAGCTTTAGTGCTAATCTTTCTTCTTTTGAGTTGAAATCTTTTGCCTCTTCATTTTCTATTCCAACGAAGAATGTAAAGCTATGGCATTTCGACAATCCCAACTTATATGTAGCAACACTACATATTTATGTAAATAATAAACTGATTGAATCAAAAAAAACACGTTTTGGCATTCGTAAAGTTGAAGTGAAAGGAACTCAGTTTCTGCTAAATAATGAGCCGATTCGTGCATTCGGATTTAACAGGGTCGCTGATAATCGTGTTTTTGGAAACACCGAACCGATTGAATTGATTAAACATGACATTGATGATATGAAATCAATGGGTTGTGTGCTGACACGAATGATACATTATCCTCAATCACCTGAATTACTTGATTACTGTGATGAAAAAGGAATGCTGATTATCTCGGAAATCCCGGTATGGAGTAAATTTGACCCGAACAGCTTTTCAGAAAATCCAATGACAAAGAATTGGCTTAACGAAATGATTGAAAGGGATTTTAATCATCCAAGCATTATTGGCTGGAGTGTTGCAAATGAATTAGGAATTGATATGGATTGGAAAGAAATGAGAATGGACAAGGAACAATTTCGTTACGTTTCGTCCATGATCAGGCACATTAAGCAAAATCTGGATACTACCCGGCTCATTACGTATTCAAGTTTTACTGCTTTCCGCGAAAAAGCAACACCTGAAAATGAACCAGCTGCCTTGTGCGATTTTATTTCTTTTAATTCCTATGGTGATATGGTTGCCAATTGCAAAGATATTCACAAAAAATGGGGCAATAAACCGATATTTATTTCTGAATTCGGACGTGGCCAGATTGGCGAGAATATTAATACATCAGATATAGCACCCGTTGTTGTAAAACTTATGAATGATGCTCAGGAATTACCCTATCTTATGGGGGCATCGTTATGGACTTACAACGATTATAGGAGCAAATATACAGGGACGCCTCCCTCAGAAAACAGAACATGGGGCGTAGTGGATGTCTGGCGAAACAAAAAACTTGCATATAAAACAATTTCAAATCTCTTTGCACCCATTAAAGATTTGAAAGTAGAAATCTCAGGGAACAAAGCAACTGTGTCGTTTTATGCTAAAACAGCATCAGAATTACCTGCTTTTAAATTGAAAAATTATACTGCTGAATTTACTTGTTCATCTGGCAAGAGTGTAAGCTTTATGTTGCCCGAAATAGAGCCAAATGGATCTTTCTTCAAACAAACTTTTAGTCTTAAAAATGAATTGTTGAAGGGTAGTTTTATTGTTTTTCAAATTACAACTTCAGCCGGAAATGCTATTATGAAGCGTAAAATTGCATTAAAAAAAATGCCTTCACCTCAATTGTTATTTTCTTTAGCAAACAAAGAAAAAATGCAAGTTGAGTTTTCAGAAGTTCCATCTGCAAGCCACTATGTATTGAAATATAATAATTCAGACATAAATCTTATTAATCCAACATTTGAAATTCAAATTGATACAACATTGAAATCACAGAATATTACCCTTTTTGCTTATGATGACAATGGTAACTTCTCAAAAAGCAACACATTGCATTAAAAATTCAGGAAATTATCATGCCCCCTGTCATTCAATCTGTTGTAAAGAAGAATAATGAATATGCAATTGGATATACAGTTGATAAAAACGATAAGTCCGTTCAAGTGGAATACACTACAATAAATGGGGTGAAAATGGTAGAAAGTGAATTAAAAGGTTCATTTAAAATTTACGAGAATGCCGGAATTATTTCCTTTAGAATAAGAAAAAAGACTGACTCAGGCACAAGTGCGTGGTCAAAAACAGAGCTTTTTTAGACATGTTGAATAATCTTGATCCCTATATAGTTTTGCTGATTTTCTTTGGTGGAATTGATGAACTGCGTATATTTAATTGAGCATCCAGGACAATCGTTTCGCTTGGGATATTGTGATTCTTGATTTTTTTTAAAAGTAATTCAGCCGCCGTATGGCCAATTTTGAAAGTTGGCTGAGCGACACTTGTTAAATCGAGAATTCGACCAATAGGCGATTCAGAAAATCCCACTACTGCTATTTCCTCAGGAACTTTAATACCCCTTTTACGTAGCTCTAAAATTGTACCGATAGCCAAGGGGTCATTAACCGCGAAAATGGCATCGGGTTTATCTTTCAAGCTAAGTAAATAATTTACACCAACTTTTGCACGGTCTTGTTGTACACCTACATACATGACTAATTTTTCCTGAAAAGGTATTGAATATGCTTCCAAAGCATCCTTATATCCTTGAACACGCCTTTGAGTGACGGAAAGATGCTCGTTACCAGCCAAATGAGCTATCCTATTATACCCGCATTTTATCAAATGCTCAACTGCTGCAAATGCCCATTTTTGATCATCAATAATAACTTTATTCGCATCGAGTTCAGGAATTATCCTGTTTACAAAAACAATAGGCATCCTCTCATTTATCAATCTTTGATAAAGTTCAATATTTTTTGATTCCTTAGTAACCGAAATAATCAATCCTTCGACCATGCTGTCTTCAAGCATTTCAACATTCTTTTTTTCGAGCTCCGATGATTCATTTGATTGACAGATGAGAACCTGATAACCTTCTTTATTCATTACATCCTGAATACCAATAATAATTTCAGGGAAAAAGAAAGTAATAAATTCTGGAACTACAACACCAATCATATTGTTTCTTCTTTTCAATAAGTTTCTTGCCTGAATATTGGGTTTATAATGTAGCTCTTTGGCTTTAGCTAATATTTTTTCTTTGGTCTCCTTATTTACCTCATAACTACCAGTCAATGCACGAGAAACAGTTGCAATGGAAATTCCGAGTGATTTTGCAATATCTTTGATAGTTGCTTTCATGTATTTGTAATTTAGTCGGTTTGGCTTTTCATTTGAGAAACAACTACTTAATTCAAGTTCAATTCATTTGTGCAAAGAAAGACAAAAAATAAATCGTTGATTTTTGTATCGGTTGTAAATTTACGGAAACGTTTTCAATATTAAACGTAATAAAACTATATATTTTAATTCGCACGCTTATATTTGTAGAACATATCATTAAAAAAAGCAGCCATAAAGGAAAAAAAAATTACAAATAAATATTTTTGGTTTTCTCTTTCTTGTATTCAACTGCAAAATAAAAAATTTTGGAGGAAAACGATTTCATTAAATGACTTGAGTTCAATATAAGAAATGAGTAAGATGGTTAGTATAATTCAGAGCTAATATAACCTTTGATTATTTGCAAAATAATCATAACTAGAGGAACAGAAATACCGTTTATCTTTCAAAAGAGTGAAAAAAATCATAAGTTAACAAGATACTTTTCCTTATCGATCTACATACTTGATTTGACACATCCTAAAACAGTTGTTAGCCGTAAACCAGATATTTTCTGTTTAAACGTGAAACGAACTGGACTCCATTACAACAAAGAAAAGCCGGGCTGCTTTTCATATATTATTCTGCCTTGGAAGAAGCTTATCGATTACCGATGAAACCAGGGAGAATTTACCATACTGTAAAAGACAAAAATATCGGGCTTACAAGACTTGCTAAATGGTATAATGAGGTTGAAAAGTCTGGATTTGAGTCTTTTGGAACAGTTGCAAAAAGTATTCAAAACAAATTACTAATACATTTTAAATTTCTTTGATAATCGAAATACAAATGCTTCCGCAGAATCTTTTAATGCAAAAGTCAAAGCTTTAGGGCTTCATTCAGAGGTGTGAGAAGTATACCTTTTTTCCTTTTTAGACTAACAAATATTTATGCCTAAATTCTTAAACCCACAACTTTTTGACTTGATCCCATTTTTCCTTTTCAGGGCTAACGATTTTTTTGATCCACTAAAATAAACATACGGGACAATAGCGGGACAAAGCTATATAAAAAAACACTAACAATCTATATATAAGATTGTTAGTGTTTTTAGAAGGTGGCGTCACCAGGAATCGAACCGGGGACACAAGGATTTTCAGTCCTTTGCTCTACCAACTGAGCTATGACGCCATTTTCGCTTAGCGGGTGCAAATATACGGCTTTTTTTTATTCTACAAAACCCTTCCCTGAAAAAATCTGAAAAAAACCGAAGTAAAACGGCATTGAACTTTTAAGTTGAGTTTTAAGTGCTTGTTTGTCATTGATGTGGATATATTTGAATAACGAAAAAGAATCAACGTTTTCTATGGAATAGCCACAATAGCATTTGGATTTAAACCAATACCATTTAATTTGTACAGTAACTTTCCGTTTCTGTTAAAACAAAGCAAATCGCCTTTAACTGTGTAAGTGTGCGCATCGGTCAGGTACACATTGCCATTGGTTGGATGAACGTAAATACCAAAGGGACGTTCCAGTTTCGTGGTATCTGAAATGAAATTTTCGGAAATAAGTTGTTCTGTTTTACAGTCAAATGTTTTAATCCAGTACGAGTTTCTGATAAAATCAAAATTGTACAAATAAGCAGTGTCATTTTGCAAGGTAAAATTAATCGCCTGAATGTTATTAAAAGTTTGTGTAACTTCATCAGTATGGCTGTTAATGCGGCTCCAGCTTGCTTTAATGTCCGAATTATTCCCCCGCGATACCACATATACATCACCTTCATTGTCTGTTTCAATTCTATATGGGTTTACGGCTACAATAATTTTTTTTATCTCGGTAAATGTTTTCAAATCTATAACTGAAACTGTATTGTCGTAATTAGGTTGATCCAAACCACCGGAGTTGGAAACATATAGTTTCTCATTCGCTACTGTTATTCCATCCGGATTTCGACCACAAGTGACCACCGCATCAACTGTAAGCGTAGAAATGTCTATACGTGTCACTGTGCCATCAAAAGAACAGACATAAGCTTTATTATCGCTGAAAGATATGAATCTTGGCTGACGTGCAATTCCTTTTTCATTGAAGATTGGTATGCGGCGGATGGATATCCCCGAATTCGCATCCAGCACCTCTACTTGCGATGAAACATTAACCACAATCCACAACCAGTTTCCGTGAATTTTCATATCGTTGGCGGTGTCACCCAATCCGCGGCCGTTTGTGGATGAAAAAAAATCAGGTGTAATCGTTCTGTTTTTGAAATTAAGTAAGCTTAAAGTGCTGTTGTTCATATTGAAAAGTCCTTCTGAAAGAATAAACAGTTTCCCTGTTTCACCCGGTGTTTCAGGTAAGTCAATTGGTGTCGGAAAGTCTTTCATATCGTCGCAGGACGACAGGAAAACTACCATGAGGAAAGAAAAAATATAACTTAGTCGCATTTTTGAATTTTCTAAACGGAACACAAAAGTACTGCATTTATTTTGTCCCGATTCAATATCTGATTATAAAATTTTCAACACTCAAAGAAAAGACCGGTATTTACCGCCTGTATCTTTTCCAGAGTTCTATCATTATTGTATCATATTATTTTTTATAGTTTACTTATAGCATAGATATAGTATATATATAGCTATGATATTGTTTATTTAATATGATATACTATATATTAGTTTTATTATAATTATTATTATCTTTGCATTACGTTAAAATATATTGTATGAAGCAATAATGATAGCTTTCAAGATTGGTAATTTTGCACTTCGTGCGATATTAAATGGTAAATGGTAAATTTTTTAAATTGTAAATGAAAACATGGCTCGAGTAAAAGGAATTATGCAAATAACCGGCAGCATGAAAGGCGTGTCGATGTATACCGTGAGGGGTAGCGATGAAGTAATTATCCGTACCAAGGGTGGTCCAAGTAAACACACCATCAAAACCAGTGAGAGCTGCAAGGCATTGCGCGAGAATGGTAAGGAATGGGGCGGTTGCACCAAAGCGGCGAGTTATATCCGGCTGGCATTGGGCGACAGCATTCGGTTGGCGGATTATAACCTGAGCGGTGCGTTGAATGCCATCTGTAAAAAAATACAGTGCAACGACACCGAAGGAGAAAAAGGAACTCGCTCCGTGCTGCTCAGCCAAAACCGCAAATACCTGACTGATTTTAATTTCAACCAAAAAACTCCATTGAATCAGGTTATCCGTATTAACCCCACCTGGGAAATTAACAGAGAACAGGTAAAAGCAACGATTAATATTCCTGATTTTAATCCGGATATACACCTGACGCAACCAAACAAATTACCGCTGATGCGCTGGGTGGTGGTGCTGGGTGTAGCAAGCGATTATAAGGTGGAAGGAACGACTTACTTTCCGATGAATGAAACGTTAAAAGGCTACCGCAAAGAACTTTGCACGCCATGGAATCCGGTGAAACGCATGCAGGAAGCACAAACACTTGAAGTAATGATTGACGACATTGCTTCATACCTTACCGAAAATGATACCCTGATATTGACTTTCGGGGTGGAATTTGGAACGATAGGCATTAACGGCGAAGGCGAAGCGGTGAAATGGGCGGGATGTGCGAAGGTGGTGGGGAGTTTGTAGATTTTTAGAGCAAAGAGCAAAGATAAAAGATAAAAGATAAAAGAGCCAAGAACCAAGACATTAGATATGGGCATATCCATTCATTATTCTGGCAGAATAGCCGACAAACAAAAACTGCCGCAGCTGATAGAGGAGGTACAGGAAATAGCCAACGTACATGGATGGAAATATACCGTGTACCAACGAGAATTCCCAACACCGGTTGTTAATAGCGAGACTCTGCATCACGCTGTAGATGAAACCCACAATGGTTTATTGTACGGCATCGATTTTACACCCGAAGATAGTGAGACTATTGCCTTTTGTTTTCTCAGTAACGGAAAAATGAGCAGCATTATGCAATTAGCTAGTTGGGGAAATTTCGAAAAGGAAAGTGTTATCCTCACCGAATCGGAAGAATGGGACGAAAACGACAACCATAGCAGCTCAAGCGACGAAACCATACTAGACCAGTCGGAATACAACAGGCTTTTGTGTATGTGCTTTGCCAAAATACAGTTTGCGGGTCCCCGGACGCATGAAATGATAATAGCTATATTTCGCTATATATCAACCAACTATCTTGCAGACTTTAAACTCACCGACGAAGGAGAATTCTGGGAAACGGGCGATAGTGCTTTACTGCAAGAGAACTTTAAACGAAACGGTTTTCTGATAGATAGTTTTACCGACAGAATAATCAACGAGCAGCGCCTGCCCGGTGAAGATACAGAGCATTTTATCAAGCGGATAGCAGGAGACGTGAGAAAGAAAAAGGAAAATGAATGATTGTTAAGTAAATGAATTGAATTGTAAAATATAGTTCGTAGATTTGTAACTTAAAACCAACTCTTAAGTTTTTCTTCAATGGCCACCAACAAACACGCAACAATTCGATATCAAGCTTTAGATAAATGCTTCCGTAATCCTGGAAGGCATTATTATATTGCTGATTTGATAGACGCTTGTAATCATGCTATTTACGAATATGCCGGCATTATAGATGGTGTAAAAAAAAGGCAGGTACAGGAAGATATTGCCTTTATGGAAAGTGAAGCCGGTTATAACATTCCACTGGATCATATCCGTGATGGACATAAAGTATATTTCCGGTATGAAGATATGAGTTTCTCTATCAATAACCAAC
>JBBQMQ010000140.1:0-9392 GCA_038329115.1 Bacteroidales bacterium | reverse complement strand
TGAACCAGATACGGAAGATTGATATATAGTTATTGTATTTAAACTCTCAAGATTCTTTGGAATTTTTTGGGAGTTTTTATTTGTAAATGGCTAACTTTGCATTCGATTTTTAAGGAACGAAAATATGAAAACAAAAATTGTAATTGTAGGACTCGGTGGAGTAGGAGGGTATTTTGGAGGAATGCTGGCAAAACAGTACGCAGCCAATCCCGATGTGGAAATATATTTTGTGGCTCGTGGTGAGCATTTGAAAAAAGTACAGGAAAACGGATTGAAACTGATTACCGAAAAGGAAACTTTCGTTATTCATCCCACGCTGGCAACCGATAATGTCTTTGAAATAGGAATTGCTGATTATATTATCATGACTCCAAAAAGTTATGATTTGGAATCGACCATTGCGCAAATAAATCCGGCTATTGGAAAAGATACAATCATTTTGCCGTTGCTCAATGGCATTGATAATTCCGAAAGAATCAGAGCCTTATTGCCTGCTACCGAAGTGTGGGATGGTTGCTGCTACATTGTGGCAAAGCTAAACGAGCCGGGCGTTGTCGAAAATTCAGGCGGAGTTCACCGTATTATTTTCGGTTATTTAAACAAGACTAATGAGCGTCTTTTGGTATTTGAAAAGTTATTGAAAGAAGCGGGAATAGAAGCCGAATTTCATAAAGATATTCTGACTTCCATTTGGAAAAAGTTCTTTTTTATTTCTACCAGTGCTTCATTAACATCCTATTTTGATGTAAGTTACAATGAAATTCTTACAGATGAACTCAGAACTAAATTGCTGGTAGAAGTGTCAAATGAGCTGATATTAGTTGCTAAAGCAGAAGGAATTACGATTGAAAATTCGGAAATAGATAAACTGATTCATCAATTCGAAAAACTGCCAACAGGGACAACTACTTCCATGCATCGCGATTTCAAAGCCGGAAAAAATACCGAAGTTCAGTCATTAACCGGAATTGTAATTGAACTTGGCAAGAAACACGGAATTCCAACACCAACTTATGAAAAAATTTATAAGGAATTGTCCGACAGGTTGAAAAATTAAATTATATGATAAATTTCCATAATATTTTCAAGAATTTTATCAAAATCAATCTTTAAATCAATCAATTTACCGCTCTGTACATCGAACACCCAACCGTGAACTATGATGGAGCGGTCTTTATACGCTTTCTGCACATCGGGTGTTTTAATCACATTCACGCATTGTTCCTGAACGTTCAATTCCACCAATCTTTTATATTTAGCTTCCTCGTCGTTTATTGAATCAAGTTCAGCTTTGTGAAGCCGGTAAACGTCCCGGATATTCCGAAGCCAGGGATTTAAAATTCCCAAATCTTCCGACTGCATTGCAGCTTTTACCCCTCCGCAAAAATAATGTCCGCAAACTACAATATGCTTTACTTTAAGTTGACTGACAGCATAATTTATCACCGACATGGCACTTAAATCTGTATTTGGCACCATGTTGGCAATGTTACGGTGAACAAAGACTTCGCCGGGTTTTAACCCCATTAATTCTTCGGCAGAAACCCGACTATCAGAACAACCAATATACAGAATTTGTGGATTTTGACTCAAAGAAAGCTTTTTGAAATACTCTTTGTCTGTTTTCAGTTTAGCCAAAATCCATTTCTGATTGTTTTGAAAAATGCTTTTAATCTCCATTTTTATGACTCGATGATTTTGATTTCTGAAGTTACTTCAATGGCTTTACGATACAATGCCTCAACGCCGCAATAGGTTTCTTCAGACATTTTTACCGCTTTTTCGAGTTTCTCCATCGGAAGGTTTTTACCGGTAAATTCATAAATCACATGCATGTTGGTATAATGTTTCGGATGTTCATCAGCTACGTCGCCCTGAACTTCTATATTTACTTTTTCAATCTCAACGTGCATTTTCTTCAAAATAGAAACCACATCCATTCCGGTACAACCACTCAAGGCAACCAGTTGAAGCTTCTTCGGACTTGGACCTAAATCGTGTCCACCACCATCCGTTGTAGCGTCCATCATCACTCTGTGACCGTTTACGTTGGCTTCAAAAGCCATATCACCAATCCATTCTGTTGTTATAGTATGTTTCTCTGACATATTTTTAAAATTTATTTGTTACAAAAATAACGTAATTTCTTCATACATTGTTTTTTTATTAAAATAATTCCTCGAAAATTAGTACTTTTGAAGTCAATTTTAAAATCAAAATATGAAACGCACGCTTATTTCTCTAATCATTTTCGTTGCAACAACTCTCCCTTTTTTTGCACAAAATAAGTACAGCTTATTGATAGGGACTTATACCAATACAGGGAAAAGTCAGGGCATTTATTCGTACGATATTGATATGAATACAGCCACTTTTACTCAGAAATCAGTTGTAACAGGCGTTTCTAACCCAAGTTACCTGGCTATAACTCCTGATTATAAATTTGTATATTCGGTAAATGAAAGTTCGGACGGAAGTGCAGCCAACGCATTTTTATTTGACAAAAAAACCGGAAAGCTAACCCTAATAAATCGCTCGTTACCGAAAAGCTCAGGTCCGTGCTATATTTCGGTTGCCGATAAACATGTTTTCACTGCTAATTACGGTGGTGGAAGTCTTTCGGTTTTTGGAAGAAAGGCAGATGGTTCATTGACTGATGTTTTACAGGTGATTCAGCATACAGGCAAAAGTATCAACGTTGAGAGACAGAAAGAGCCACATGTTCATCAAGTAATTATTTCGCCCGATAAAAAGTATTTGTTGGCAAATGATTTGGGTACTGATAAAGTTACTGTTTATCAATACAATCCGAATGCAATGATAAATTATCAATGCGTACTTAATGGAAACCAATCAACTTCGAGTGATGCTGTGATAACATCGAGAGTTTTGATTCCTTTTGATACTTTGACTGTAAAATTGGGCAGTGGACCACGCCATTCAGCATTCAGCAAGGATGGTTCAAAACTGTATTTGGTTCAGGAAATTGATGGAACGGTTTCAGTATTGGGTTTTCAGAAGGGAAAATTAAGTCTGATTCAGGAAACAACTGTGGTGAAAAAAGAAGGAATTGTCAATCGTGGAGCTGACATTCACCTTTCACCCGACGAAAAATTCCTTTATGTGACCAACCGTGGCACAGCAAACGATATTACCTGTTTTTCAATCACTAACAAAGGAAAACTGGAATTTAAACAACAGATTTCAACAGGTGGTAACGGTCCACGCAATTTTGCCGTTACGCCTGATGGAAAGTATGTTTTTGTAGCACATCAATTTACCGATAACATTACAATCTTTAAACGGGATGTAAAAACCGGACTGTTAACTAATACAGAAAAACAAATAAAAGTCGGAGCACCGGTTTGTTTGAAATTTTATTGATCATTGCCCAGAAAAAAAGAAACTCCTGCCTGAAAATTCATAGCAAACTGATTGATTGGTAAGAACTGAGGACTTAATTGATTGGACAAAAAATCAGTTGCCAAAAACACATTAATCCATCGTGGCGAATAATTAAATGCAATTCCGAAACGGTTGTTATCGTTTCTCATAAACGCATAGGTTGCTGATAATGTTATGCTTGGAGCAGGTTTCACAGTCAAAGCTCCCATTAGTTCATTCTGATGAAATTTGGCCGAGTTATAACTGTTCCAAAGCAGGCCAAGCCGGATATCTTTTTCCTTGTTATTAAAAAAACTATATTCCGCTGAAACATTGATTGTATAGGGTATAGTTTCAAGAATATTTTGAGTTGTCTGAGCTTGTTTTTTAAAAAGTATGAGGTTGTAGACATCTTGCTCCAACTGACTTAACTGGCTTTCAATGTCAATACTGTCAAGATTTACCGCCGAAAATCCTGTGAAATTAATATTGCTTGATGCGATACCCTTTTTTATTCCGGCGGCATTCCAATTCATAAACCCCAGATCGTTGATAGCTGCCGATAAAGTCAAATTGCTGATTGGCTGGTATGTGGCGCCCAAATTGACTGACAAACCGGTGCCAACAGGCTTTTGACTTGTCAGATTTACATTATAATCTGCAAAATTAAAATTGTTATTCCCGTCTGTTTTGAAGGTCAATACATCCGACATCACAACTGACTCGCCGTTTGCATTTATTTCGTAAATATCGTTCGACAGCAAAATGTCAAATTGATTGTATTTTATTTTTTCGGCAGAAATTCCGCACAGCAGGTTTATTTTGGCACCAACTCTGATTTTTGAATTTATATCACGCGAATATCCTAACGAAAATTCAGAAATATTAGATTGCTCAAAACTCAATTTTTTCAGATCAAATTGATTACTACTATGCTCAAATCCAAGCTTAATTAACCGAAAGAAATCAATTGGAATATTGATATTCAGGTTTTCCTTTATTTTATAATCGAAAGTCCAGAATGCATTTTTAATGCGATAGCCAACGGACAATATATTTACATTTAAATTTTGATTAAAATAAATATCCGGTTGCAGTTTATCCAGAAATGCATGTCCATCAACGCTTGGATGCAGGAAAGTAACCAATTCATTGTTATAAGTATAAAGATAATTAGATAAACCGGTATTTGAAGAAACTGCAAACTCTGTGTTACCTAACGGAAATGATAAATATCCGTTTTCAGTTGCAAATGAAGCATTCAGACTACTCCGCTGACTCCAATCATTCAGAAAAAAGACTGAACGAATATTTTGTGATGCAAGCGGTATGGCAAATAGCACAAAAAATAAACTATAGATAATTACTTTTTTCACAATTTAGATGATTTCATTTTATTATTTCGTTGAATTACTAATCGTAATTCCATCCGGAATTCTCATTCTCATTTCAAGCGTAATAAATTGATCGGTTTTTAAAGGCATTCCGGCTATGGTACTGTTTTTCATTGCCCATATTTTCAATATAAATCCATCCAGTTTGTCTAATGCGCCGGTTGTGGTTTCGTTGATTTTTAAGTTTAGCAGACTGCTCCGGGGTGTTCCATCAATATTACATGATTTTATTGAATCCGACGTTTCAATTGTAATTCCCGAGAGAATACGTTTCGAACTATCCAGCGGCTTTACTTCAAAATTCAAATCCAAAGGAATCTTATTTTCGAATATTGCCATTAATTCCACTTGACGAGTATATTTAATAATCTGCACAATTTTACTATTCAGATTGGTTATTGTATCGCCATACTGAATTTTAAATTCAGATCCAAAGTTAAGAGGTACGTTTATTGAGTAATTGATATTCAGGTTATTTGACGTTGAATATAAATCAACAACTTGCCTGTCTCCAATAATTGATGGGGTAACCACAATGTCAATTTCATCAGGTGCCACTTTGAACAGGTTTGCAAGTTCAGGAATGATGAGAGCTTTATATTGACTGGAGATTCCTTCATTTGAAGTTGCAATCCATATTTTTGTTGACGTTGGTTTGCCTAATACTGTTGCTGCTGCAATCGAAATTTTACCGGTTATAGCAGAGTTTGATACTGCAATTCCATTTCTTTTCGGAATAAGAGTTATTTCTGCATCCACTGCAAGTCCCATAGTATTGGCAATATCGAGAGTTATAACCGGGTTTTGCAAATCTAATTTTGTACTATCCTGTTTGACAAAATCAGGAAGATTTAATTTAAAATTGGTTACAATCGGTGCTATTTGAGGTGCAATCTCAGCTTCAATTAAAGACAATGAAATGTCACCAATCTCAATTGTTGGTTTTATTTGAATTGTTCCTAATTCATTTGTATTCAGGTTTGTTCCTTTTATATAGATTTTCCCTTTTAAACTCACAAGATCATTTAAACTGAATATTCCGTTCTCTAAAAGTTTTCCGGCTGTGCCAAAGTCAATTTTTTCCAGAGTCAAAGTCTTTAAAAATCCATCACTGACTTTAAATCCTCTGTTTATAATAACTTCATTATTTGAATTCACATCGCCCGACTTAAATTTAAGATAGGCGGGTAGCTTAATAGTATAATTTTCAAAAAACACAGAATCAATGGATGTAGGTAAATCGTTGATTTTTAGTTTGAATTTGATTTCTGCGGAAGATTTCAATGCTGCTGAATAAATACGTTTCACCTCTTTAGAAATATATTTACTGACATTTATTGCTGTTGTTTTTTCAGGCAAATCAACTGAAATTCTTCGGGTTGTGAGCAACGCATCTTTAACCGAAAGACCCTTGCACAAACCTGTAATGGTTATAATTTTATTGTTTATTGCTTTTACAACATTAAGGGTTGAGGCTTGAGCTCCAATGGTTAGTCCAGAAACAGAATATTTTAATTCGTCCGTTATATCAATTGAAGTTTGTCCTTCGGCGATAGATTTATTGATACTTAAGCCTACAATTCCAATGTTTTTGACTCCGAAAATCTGGTTGTACGGCACAGTTAATACATTGGTAGAAGTGTTTAATCCACTGAATGGCTTGAATATAAATGTTTTGGGTAAAACAATCTGGCAACTTCCTGCAGAAAATGAATAAGGAAATAAACCGGGATCAGGAATTGATATTTGTAAAAATGCTCCATCTTCAAAACTGACAGAAGATAATTGAGAAATTTCTTCCGGAATGCCTGTAATCTCTTTTTGAATAGCAACTGTACTTTCCGGAACGCTTGAACCGAAAGAATTTGTTTCAATATCAATATCATTAATAGCAGGAGAAGCCTGTAAACTAACTACATATTCAATATTTTTATTCGTTATTGAAGCAATATCGTCAGTTTCACCTGTAAAACTATAATCAAGAGTGCAATTAATTGGATTATTGTAATTTAATGATTCGAACTGAAAAATATTTGTCATATTCAGGCTTTCGATATAAAAAGTGGCAACAAATACATTTACTCCTTTTGTTAATACTGCATTCTCAATTATAAACGAACTTCCTTCAATTCGTGAATTCATACCGGTTGGTCGCGATATTTTATATTCGGATGGAAAATCAATTCTATATTCTTTAATTGTGTCATTTTGAGATGCTAATCCAAGTTGATTTGTTTTTGTTTTATCAAAAGTCAATGTGACTTTCATGTTGTTAAAACGAATGTTGTTGATTTTTTTTAGCTCTTTCGGAAAGAGATACATGATGTTTTCATTTACTATTTGGTGCTCAATTTTCCGAAAAGGACCTATTTTATAGTTTGCTGCTTTTGCGGAATTTGTAGTACTGAATTTTCGAATATTTGATTGAATATTTATCGGAAAATCCTGTGTATATGAAGCATTTATTGGTTGAAGCAAATCTTTATCTAAATCAATGTTCGGAATTGAAATGGGTGACTGAAATGAAATGGGATTAAACTGAAAAACAGGCAGTTTTAATGAAGCAAAAGCCGTGTTTATTGGTGCAATATTAATCGGATCAATGGAAAGTGTGACCGGACTAAGATTATTCATCTTAATTTGCATCGAATCATTTAAATGAAGCGAATAAGTGCCATCTTGTAAGCGACGTAACATTTCAATATCCTGACTATTCATCATGGAATCGAGATAAATGTATGTTTTTTGCAGAATTGGCAACGCCAACGAATCACCACCGATGGACATTTCTGTATTTATTCCATTCGATAAGTCGTATGACTCATTAATACAGCTTGGTAATGATATGATTAAGCTAAATACGAGAATGATATTTAGTCTTACTTTTCTAAAAGGAGTCATATATTTAGTTTTTAGTTCAATTCGTAGTTTATACCACCAAATTTACACAATATATATTAAAGTGTTGATATATAATATAATGTAGAATTAATTACAAATATATTTGTAGAATTTGCCACAAAATAAGTTTGGACTAAGGAAACCGTTCTGATAAAACTGTGATAAAATTAGAAGTTTGAAACAATGACTTTGAAGGTAAGGTAGTTGCGCTATTTTGTCTTTTTGGTGAGTTTTGTAGCAATTTCTTATAATTATAATAGGAAAGCATGTAATTTTTTAATAATGAAAAATTTAAATCAATTATTCTTTGGAAAAACTGGCAAGAATATCAGATTTGTCAGCGATATAATCATTTTTTAACTTGTTTTGAATTAAAACGATGAGACATTTAACTTTTTACCTTGTTTAAAACGCAATTTTGACTCGCAATGCTCGTAAAAAAGTCAGTTAAAATAGACGAAAAACTGGAATAAATACTATTAATTTAATGATTTTCAGCAAGGTTAAAATGAATATTATGAAATTTAGTACGCAATGAAGTCATTGAATTTTAGGTTAAAATGATAAAAAAAAGAATCAACAGAATTAATTGCTTAATTCTGTTGATTCTAAAAATTTCATAAATTCAAGATAGCTAAATCTGTTTAAAATTCGACGTTTTATTTTTGATACACATCTTCGGTTATGCTGCCATACCGGTGATATTCGAATGCAATGCTTTGTTCTTTGAGGTAATGAAGCATTTCTAACCGTCCTTCTGTCATTGGTTTTGCTGTTGCAACATATTTTCCAAGTTCTGCTGCTTTCTGATAAAACTTAGTCGATAAATGATTGTTGCAGGTTCTGATTCTTTCGTATTTTGCCATTTCATTTAGAAATTCAGTTTCCGATTGTATAATCAATGAACATTCATTTTTTGGTAAACTTTTTAAAACTTCCAGTTTGTAATCGTCGGCATTTATACTGAGTTTAACCGGCGTTTTGGCAATATTGGCAGCAGCCAGAATCATGAAAATATCACATAAATTGTCTGAACTTTCAACACGTAATGCCATGTTTTTCAGTGGTAAATATCGGAATGTATTTTGTTCGCCTACCAAATGATGTATGTCTTTTTCAAGTGAAAACTCAGAATTCCAGTTTTGTAAAAAGCTTTCAACAGCGGTTTGGAATCGTGCATTTTCATGGGTATTCAGTTTTTCTGCAAACGATTTAAATTGATTCTTTTCTTTTAGAACCGGATAAGTTGTTTCAACTTCGGCAATATTCACAAATGAGGAAACATAATTCCTGCCGCCGGCTTTTAATCCACCTCCAAAAGCGGAACGTTTCATGCCTCCGAATGGCTGGCGGTTTACAATGGCACCGGTTATTCCGCGGTTTATGTACAAGTTCCCGGCTTCGATAGAATTTTTCCATTTTAATTGTTCGGATTCATCCAAACTTTGAAGTCCCGAAGTTAAACCATATTCGGTATGATTGTTCATTAAATCGATTCCATGATCCAGATTATCAATGCAAACTACCGATAAAAGTGGTGCAAATAATTCGTTTTTGAAGGTAAAACTATCCGGTTTCACACCCCATTTCACGCAGGGTTTCAAAATAAAATGAGTAGCATCTACAAATTCCGGTTCAACCAACCACGATTCTCCGGGTTCAAGATGTTCTATGGCATGTAATAATTTATCATTTTCGTTGGTAATCATTGGT
>JBBQMQ010000139.1:0-9417 GCA_038329115.1 Bacteroidales bacterium | reverse complement strand
GTATGATTTGAAAATACTGATGACCTTTGGAAGTAATTTTAAAAAATCAAATCCCAAAGCTTGGCCCACTGAAATAACCGGAACAAATGGCTGGAATGGTTTCAGAGCAGGTACAGCTTCTGCCTTGAGGATGGTTGATGGCAAACCCCGCATTGACTATACCCGCAACGAGGCAATTGTAAGACGAACGATTGGCAAACCAGAGTTTCGATTGATTATTTTGGGCTACGAAACCGATTTTGGGTATTCTATGGAAGTAAACTTAAAGAAAGAAGGATATGTTATTACATATAATGTTATTTCCAAAACATTACGTAATCTAGAACCAGCCAGTAATTGGATTGATCAGCACAAGGACGATGTGAAAGAAGCCCAACTTGGCGAAAAAGGAGACAAGGATATTATTGAGATTTATAAAAAAGCGCCAATGCCTCCTAAAATGGAAGATTTGTATATGCTGTTGCACACGCGATAATAATTTTCCAGCTGCGACAACAAGTAAAATTTAAATCACTTCGAATGCATTCAATAAAAGAACCGGGATAAAATATCCCGGTTACAATGAATAACTTTTGAGCATTTCAGGAAATTCGAAGTTGCTGCTTCGCTGGCTTTATACCGATTGCACAAACAATATAGTCCAATGTCGACTTCGTCTAATTGTACTATTTGTTTGTAAGCCTTCCGCAAGCGGAATTTGCAATCGGCATTAACAACAGTAGACATTTAAAATAGATTGGACTGTTTTAAATGTACAGTTGATATTACTTCTCTTTTGCTTTTTCAGCATCCAGTTTCTTCTTTTCAGCTTTTCGTTTCTGGTTATCAAAGTAACCTTTAAACAGGAAATTGTGTTTGGCAGCATTCATATTTTCGTCAAGTCCCTTGGCGCTTTGTTTAAGGTTAATAATGGTTTGGTTGATATTTTCGGATATAGTTGTATCGCGGATAAGCATCCCCAGCGTTCCCCTGCCTTTATTGATTCTCATCATGATGGCTGCTAGCTCATCGGTAATAATTTCCACATTTCTGGCGGTTACGCCGATACTTTTGATGATAGCATCCATTTCAAGTGGCTCAATGGCGGACAGAAACTGTCCATCTTTTACAGGTTCGGCATCATCACTTCCATGGGTAATGGTCAACAATTTATCTCCGATAATTCCTTCGGAACCAATAGAAGCCTGACAATCGGTTTTTATAAATGGTTGGACATCTTTTCGGATAACAATCACTACTTTTACCACTGAATCATTCATTATCTGGATGCTTTCCACCGTTCCGACATTGATACCTGAGAACCGCACATTATTACCAACCTGTAATCCGCTTACATTATTAAACATTGTAGTAAGTTTAAATACGGAGTCGAACATTTGTCGTTGGCGTCCGATCAGAAAAATACCGGCTGCAAAAAATAGCAATGCCCCGACAATAAATAAGCCCAGGCGGGTTTTGAATTTAATAGAATGTGTGTCCATGGTGATTAGTGTTTAGTGATTAATGTTAAGTGATAAGTGTTTAGTGTGTTAATCGTTTATCACTAATCACTAAACACTTATCGTTTATATTTATTTCAAAAATGCATTTATAAGTGAATCAGTCGATTTTTCAAATTGGTTGAATTTTCCTTCGGCATAAACTTGTCCGTCCTGCAACATGATGACGCGATCGGCTGTTGTGCGGGCGCATTCAATATCGTGTGTAATGATAATGGACGACGTTTTGTATTTTTTCTTTACTTCATTGATAAGTAAACTTATTTCGGCGGATGTAACCGGATCGAGTCCGGTAGTGGGTTCGTCGTAAAGCATAATCAGCGGATTGACCACAACGGTTCGTGCCAGACTGATACGTTTACGCATTCCACCCGAAAGTTGCGATGGCATTTTATCCAGCACATTGGCCAGTCCAACATTCTCCAGTGCGTCATGAATCCGTTCAGCCATTTCTTCTTCCGTCAGTTTGCTTTCCATGCGGTGTAACACGAATTCCAGATTTTCTTTAACCGTCATGGAATCGTAAAGCGCACCACTTTGAAAAAGGAAACCTATCTTCTTTCGTAATTCGCCGAGGTTTTTTGTATTCAGTGTTGAAACATCCTGACCAAGCACGTTGATAGTTCCATTATCGGATTTTAATAGACGAACAATGCACTTTATAAGCACCGATTTACCTGAACCGGATTTGCCGAGGATAACCAGATTTTCTCCTTTTTTCAGTTCAAAGGAAACATCCGACAACACGATCTGTCCATCAAAGCTCTTACTCAGATTTTTTACTTCTATCATCGGTTCAGTTTTGGTTGAAACGGTTGAAGTTGCATCTGTATTTTCTATATTAGTATTATCCATAATAAGGTTTTTGTTTCTTTTTTCTGAGCCCTTCTTCCTCCCTCTCCAATTATGGAGAGGGTTGGGGTGAGGACATGGTTTTGGGTGCAAATTATCTGAGCATATCGGTTATTTGTACGGCAATCATATCAACCACAATAACAAGCAGTGAAGCAACTACTACGGCCGAATTGGCCGCTTTTCCTACACTTTCGGTTCCTCTTCCGGCTGTGTAGCCTTTATAGCATCCTACCAGTCCAATCACCGCCCCGAAGAAAAATGATTTTACAAGTGCCGGAATAAGATCATTAAATGTTACAGAACCAAATGCCTGCGAAAAGAATAAAAAGAAATTCACATCACCCTTGATATTCACTCCGATCCAACTTCCCATAATTCCGAATGCATCAGCAAATATTACCAATAAAGGCAACATCAGTGTGGCAGCCAGTACGCGGGTGACTACCAGAAATTTCATGGGGTTGGTAGCCGACACTTCCATGGCATCAATCTGCTCGCTAACGCGCATTGAACCTAACTCTGCTCCCATTCCCGACCCAATTTTACCGGCACAGATTAAAGCGGTAATAACAGGCCCTATTTCACGAATTATGGAGACTGAAACCATTCGGGGAAGTAGATTTTCAGCACCAAAAGTGGCCAATGTAGGGCGCGACTGAATAGTTAGTACAACACCCATAATAGCACCGGTTATGGCAATAAGTGGTAATGATTTATTGCCGATTTCGTAACATTGATGCAAGAATTCTTTGCCTTCGAATTTACCGGTAAATAGCTCTTTGATAGTTCGTTTGATGAAAAGAGTTACATTGCCCACATCTAACAACGACTGTTTCAGGTTTTCAACGATTTCAATATTTTTCTCAACGACTTTAAGCGACAGATCATTAATCTTCTTTCTTCTTTTGATTATTGTATCAGGTTTTTTCATGATTTTCGGTTTAAAATTTTGACCCCAAAACCCCAAAATGGGGGTTCTAAAACGCAATTTATATTATTGTTAGGGAAATCGCCTTCTAATTTAATTCTTTTAGCCCCCATTTGAGAGTCTACTCTTTATACACAAATATTGATATTCTGTACCCAAAGGCTCAAAGACACGACGCCGCTATGGATTTGCTTCAAATAGCAGTTATTAATCGTTCATTGTCGAGATGAACAAAGAAAAACCAGTGAATTTTTTCATCCGCTTCTCGGATTGTTCCATTTGCGGCTTACCGCCTTAACGTCATAGCGTTCAAAAAATACTTTTTTATCTCAAATCTTCCTCGCTTAAAAAATGTGTATAAAGAGTAGATTTGGGAGTTTGGGGGGTCATTACATAATTGTTTCTTTTATTTTGGTACAGTAGATTTCGCCTTTATCTTAAAAATAGTTATGACCGGCATGGTATCACCCAATAAAAGTCCCCATGGTTTTAAGGAATCGATATGATCGAAAACAACTTTTACAATAGCTGTGAGCGGAATGGAAAGAAACATACCCGGAATGCCCCACAAAGCGCCACCTGCCAATACCACGAAGATGGAAACCAATGCGTTAATTTTTACTTTCGATGCAACAATTTTCGGCACAATAAAATTATTGTCTATCAACTGAATGAAAATATGAATGGCAAACACGTATAGAGCATACACTGGCGTTTTGGTTACAAGAGCAATTATCATAAGTAAAGCCACGGCAATTAAACCACCGATATACGGAATTATATTGAGCAAGGCACCCATTATTCCAAGTAAAATGGCATATTGTATTCCCAGAATAATCAGTCCCAGCGCATTAAGAGCAGCTACTAAAACAGCTTCTATTAGTAGCCCGATAAGATAACGTTGAATAACTGTTTTGGTTTGAGTTGTAATCTCAGCTACCTGAGATTGGTTATTGGTGCTGAAAATCTTACTTATTACATCCATTATAAGAGGTTGATAAAGTAAAATAAAAAAAACATATACCGGAATTAAAAATAAAACAACCATACCGTTGCCCACCGACATAATAGTTTGCCCGATGGCAGCCTGTCCGGTATTTAATAATTCACCCTGTGTTTTTAAAATCCATGCATTTAGTTTGTGCGGACTAATATCTAAAAAACCGGGAATCCAGTGTATAGTCTGATTCCACAGGGTTGTAAATTTTTCAACAAGAATAGGCCACGATGCACTAAACTGTTTCAGCTGCGAAAAAACAAAAAGACAAAAAGCCACAATGATAATGATGGTTGAGAGCAAGGTTATAAAAATAGCGACTACCCTGTTTATTTTTAGTCGAATGAGAAAAGTCATAACAGGACGAAGCACGGTGGCAATGATAATAGAGAAAAGGAGTGGAAGAATCAAAGCCTGACCAATGTACAGCATGGATATAAAAGCAAACAGACCAACGCAAAACAGCGATGTTTTGACAAAAAATGGCAATTTTATTGTTTTATCCATGACGAAATAATGTGATGATTAGATGATTTGAAAATCAGATAATTTGAAAATGAAATTAATCATCTTCAAATTATCATATTTTCAATTTATTAAGACTACAATCTGATTGATATACCTAATTTTCCTCCAGAGAAAGCGTTTCCACCTCCGAATTCAAGATTCAACCCAACTGCGTTTGTGAGATAATACCGGCCACCAATTTGAGCACCAAGGCCTAAACCTGAACTATGATTTCCGGTGTACCCATCAGGTGATGTCCACATATAGAAACCAAGATTACCACCGGCATACAAATCCCAACGACTTGACATGTGAAATAAACTGTTGAAGTGGTAATTAATATTTCCGGAGATTCCGATAATGTTGTGATCGTAATTAAAATTGTTGTAATACTCGTTATATGCACTGTAAGATAACTCGGCACCAATGGTTACATCGCGGGCGATACTGTGATCAAAACCTATATAAAGTGGAATGCCATACGATGAAAGTCCGACACCAAGATTCAATTGAGAAGTTCCTACATAGAGTGGGCCTTCAGCAAATGCGAAGCCGGCAAATAATACGAATGATAAAGCAATGATTAATTTTTTCATTTTGTTTATGTTTAATAAATTCCTACTCGTAAGGCTTTTCGGTAGCGCCTCAATCAATCTGATTGAAAGACCGTTTATTAGAGTGGTTTCTGGTTTCCACTAGGATTATTATTTATTTTAAATTTCCTGTTGTCAGAATAATTTGCGATAAAGAAGGATTTGAAACTGTCGGATCATTTTCGGAAGTGATAAATATTTTAACCGGTTTTGATGAAGAAACAGCTTTAAAATTTGCATCCAGATTTTTAGTCATGAATTTTGTTGAACTTACAATTTGTCCCAGGTTACTGGTCTGATTGTCGGAATTTACCATCCAAACCACGTAGGTATTCATGGGTGGTGTGAGTCTGGTCGATTCAGCAAGATTATATAATTTGATTTTAATTATATAATTCTTATTGTTATCTTTACTAACATAGATGCTTCCTTGTGCAGCAGGAACAATTGTTGAAACTCCAAAATGAGTTTCTGTTGCACACGAACTGAATAAAAGTGACACTGTGAGACTTGCAATTAAAGCAATTGCACTCACTAGAAACAAAGGCTTTTTCATGGTATTATTTCTTTTTATTTGACCTTTTTAGTATTGGTCAGGTCGTTTACTTTTTCAGCAACAAAATCGTCGATTTTTTCTGCTTCATCATTAATTACATCCGATTGAGTAGCAAATTTACTCTTGATGTCTTTAGTCACAAACCGGGCACGGATTCCTAATCTGGTGCGGGTTTTGGTTCCTTTGTGTGGTGCGAATAATACACCCAATGTAGCTCCTACTGCTGTTCCCAATAAAAGTCCGGCAATTTGTTTTCCGGTGTTGTTTGAAGTTCCCATTTTGTTGTTTTTTAAAAGTTTATATTTTTGTTTTTAATAACGCTTATTTAATAATACAAAGGTGAGGCTTTTCAAACTTCAATTCGTTACATAACTGTGGGAAAAATTTACATAAATCACACATTCTATTTCCGTTGTCTAACTGCTTGTAAAAGGAATAAACCACCTACAACCATTACCAGAATCCCTAATATTGGCGACCAACTAATGGCGTGAGGCTGGTTTGTACTTATTTCGACGATTCCAAGATCGGCCACGCGTTCTTTTGTGAAGTATTTGATACTGGTAAAGATTGTTAGTGCTATTCCAATAATTAATAGGGTAATACCTGTAGTTTTCATGTTGTTCGAGTTCTTACTGATTTAAAAAATTCTTTTTTTATTATCCCTGCTTTAAAGTCAAAATAGAATCACCAATAATACATGCTAAAACGGACATTTTGAGATATTTTGTTTTGATTTTGTTTTTGTTTTAATTGGAATTATTGAGCCTTTTTTTCTTATGTATAAGTTGAGTAATGCCTGAAATCACATTTCCAAGATTGTTATTGACCAGCATGGTTGAAAATTTTTCAACAAGCACGGAGCTTAAAAAGCCTTTTATGCTGCGATGTTTCCCCAATACCATATCGATGATCAAGTCGAGTGCCGTGTTTAGTCCTACTTTTGCAATATCAAATTCAGGATTTGTATTATTCGATCCTTTAAAAATGGATAGCAAATCCAGTGTGCCCGATACTGTTTTGAAACTTTGTTTCAGGTTCTCTTCCTGAATATTTTTCAGGTATCGCAATTCTTCTATCTGCAATAAAAGTTCGGTATGGTTGGTAATTTGAGTCGTTTCCATGTTGATAAGGTTTAACTTGTTATTGCAATTATTTTTTGTGGAGAATTTTTCTGATGATCTGATCCCGGAATGGTTCTTCCAACATTTTTTTCCTTCCCAGGAACAGCACAAGTCCTACGAGTAAATAAAATCCGGCAAGAATGCCAAAGCCAGCATAATTGTTGCCGAACAAACCGGAAAGATAATACCCGACTCCAAGGCTTAAAACCAGCAGAAACATGAATCCAACTCCACCGATAATCAATCCTGTCAATAATCCCGACCCGACAACCGAAGTGCGTTCCGTTGCCTGCAATTTGACGATTTCCAGATTCGTCATCAGATATTCTTTGACGTCCCCGGTTAGTTGTTCTAATTTTCCTGATTCTGGCATGGTTTAGATTTAGTTTAGAGTTTAAAATTCAACACATAGTATACATAAGTCTTTTACGAAAAAAACTATGTGTACTATGTGCTAGAAATTACTTTTGAGCGTTTATCGCTTCTTCAATGTCCTGTTTGGCATTGCTTGTCATTTCTTCAAATTTTTCTTTGGCAAGTTCTTCCAAATCATTTGCTTTCTGACGTAAAACCGATGCTTCATCTTTAATTCGTTGAATTAAATCATCAGCCAGATCTTTAGCACCATTTGCAATGTTACGACGAGTTCTGCTTCCTTTTTCAGGTGCAAATAAAATTCCTAATGCCGCTCCGACAAGTGCTCCAACAACTACTGCGCTGATCACTTTTACTGTTCCATTTAAATTTTCCATTTTGTTTTTTGTTTTTAAAATTGAATTATGACCCCTAGCCCCTAAAGGGGAACTAAGCAAGTTATTATTGTATTTATTTTTATAAATGTTTGTAGAATAGGCCTTTAAGTCCCCATTTAGGGGATTTAGGGGCTCATTATCAACTAGAATTTATACCCTATCGTGGCCTGATACCACAAATTTTTGTATTGCGGAGTGGTACTTGTTCCATCACCGTTATTGTTCCAAAGGTCGAAACCTGCTCTGGCACCGAGTACCAGATTATCAAAATTAAAATCGAGTCCGCCGGTCATACACAAGGTGTTTTTACGAATATTTTCATTATTGAACTGTTGTTGCTGATCCAGATTAATAAGTGCACTGTTGAACACATATTTCTGACTGATCAGATATGAATATTGCGGACCGAAAAGCAACGTAATTAATGGACTGGCTTTAAAAGTCAACATAACCGGTATATCCAGATAATTAGTGGTAAGGTTGTAACTGTAGCTGCTGCCCAGAAGGGAACCCTCTCCTTGATAACCTTTTTGCGAAAACAACAGTTCTGGTTGAATGCCCAGGAATTTACCCATCGGAATGGCCATAAATATACCCGCAGCCATTCCTAATTTAGGATTGGCCTTAAATTGCTGACCTTGCGCATCGTACACGTTCGATAAGTTTAAACCGGCTTTCAATCCAAACATTATTTTTTCGCGATTATCACTTTCATCGCTCACTGGGGCAGATACCGATGCCCTGGTTGTGGTTGCAACCGCTGTGGAAGTCAAATCCGTCAGATTGCTGGCATATAGGGTTGAATTACCCAACAGGTAATTATTGGTATTGACATTGGTAGGTAATTGTGCAAAACTGATTGCCGGAAAAGCAAATACGGTAACAGCTGTTACCATTAAAAACCATTTATTTTTCATAAGTGTATGCGTTTAGTTTGTTACGTAATTATTATGATGCAAAGATGATGGTTTTTAACCCTCGATGTGTTACATATTTTTAGGAATAAGTTACATCTTTCACGGATATTAAAAATAAAAAAGAGCCAATCATTTCTGATTGACTCGTTAGCGTTATTTTATTTGGGAGAGGCATTCCCTATTTCTTTCCAACCTGGAGGTCGTTTTATTCCAAAATCATTCTTCTTTTGTATAGAATCTACTTTCAATAAATAGTCATCCCATCTTTTACCTAATCTGCGAAGTAATTCTTTTTTAATAACAGAATTATATGTCTGAATAACAAAACTTGAAACTTCTGTTCCTCCATATTTCCATCTAAATCCATAAATTAAATGTAAACTATCATAGTTTACATATGGGAATGGGTAATCTAAAGTTTGAGTATAAAATGTCAAAACTTTATCTTGTTTAGCTTTTTGGGCTTCAAAATAGCTATATGGAGTTCCTATTCCTGTAAGAATAGTGAACCCATTACGAATAATTCCAATATACAGAATAAATAGTATGACTAACGTTGAAATTAATATTTTGATTGTTTTTTTCATAACATTTTTTTATTAAAAGTAAACAGTTTGGTTTACAAAAAATCCGTTAAAAATTCAAACTCATTTTCTTTGCAAATATACAATTATTTTTAAATTAACTAC
>JBBQMQ010000138.1:0-9451 GCA_038329115.1 Bacteroidales bacterium | reverse complement strand
GCTACCTGTTTATCAGCATAAGCTCTGTTATTTGTATTGGCTATTGCATCCATTTCGTCAGCAAATGCTTTAAAATCTTTAAAACCACCCAAAAATGCGATATTCATAATCTGGAAATACATAACTCCTGAAGTTAAAACTTCCTGTGGTTTTGCACTAGCCTGAATTTCTGTTTCAGTTAAACTTCCTTCACCCGCAAGTTCCAGTTTTATTAATGTTTGAGTATTGTATTTAAATGAATATTTTGCTGAAACATCGGTTGTTGTATTGGTCAATTCTGCACTCCAGCTATATTTGTCAATTACAAGAGTTTGTTTCACACTTGTAGGAGTTCCATCGGTTTTATACGCACCGCTGAATTGAGCATTTAAAGCCTCTACATTATTTACTTTCAACACTAAAGATGCACTTTCAGGCATATATTGAGCCGGATCAGTGTCTGGTGCAACCACTTTCGATTCTACATAAATAATTTTCAATTCACCATTGTTTGTTGTTGAAATAGAATCAGCTGGGAAACGGAAAAGTGCTGTTTTAGTTTTTACTGCTTTAAAATCAAAATCATTTTTAGCAAAATTCCATGTCCATTCTCCCCAGATAGAATCGCCAACTGAAGCAGCAACCCGCATTTGCTGACTGAAAACGTCCAAAGTTTTCACATTCTGTCTCAGCAAATTAGAACGAAGTGTTTTTAAAGGTTTTACAAACGATACAGAACTTCCCGAATTGCTCGAAAATTCCTTTAAAGCAGCCATAGCTTTAGTGTCCTTAACACCTTCCATTTTGGTCATAAAATCAATTCCGTTTTGTTCAATACTTTGTTTCTGTTGTTCTACAGTCAAAGTAGAAAACTTCAACGTTTTGTCAAGATCCAGAGTATTGGTAACACAGGAATTCATTCCGAAAAGTAACGTAATTGCAATTGCAATTAAAAATAAAACTCTCTTCATAGCATTAAATTTTTAATTAATAGACTTGTTTAGAAAAATATACGACACAAAAATAATGTATTTTTTTTATAAAACAACATCCAAATTTAAAATAAAATGAAATTAACACCAAATATTGGAAACATCATAAAAAAAAGTCTTATTAAGCTTTATAATAGCTCAATAAGACTTTGATATAAAGGATTATTCTAAATTTTATAATTCAATTCTCTTCATATTGTTGGTATGTATTTGTTCTTCAACAATTGCATCTAAAACCGCGATGGCAGTCATGTTTACAATGTCACGAACTGAACTTTCAACATCCAGAATATGAATAGGTTTGTTCAATCCCATTTGGATTGGCCCTATAGTTTCTGCAAGTCCCATTTCAATAAGCATTTTATAAGCAACATTCGCAGAGCTCAAATTCGGAAAAATCAATGTGTTTACATTCTTTCCAGCAAGTTTAGAGAATGGGAATTTCTTATCACGCAAATCTTTGTTTAAGGCGAATGTCACCTGCATTTCACCATCCACAACCATTTCTGGATAAGTTTTGTGCAATGTTTCAACTACCTGGTGAACGCTTGCAGGACTACCGGTTTTATCCGAACCGAAGTTAGAATACGAAAGCATAGCCATAACCGGATCGTGTGCAAAGAACTTCACAGTATCGTGAGTCAACTTAGCAATATCAATCAGCGTTTCAGTCGTTGGGTGACGGTTGAAAAGCGTATCAGCCAGGAAGAATGTACCTTTTTTGGTATTCATAATGTGCATGGCAGCCATGTATTTCAATCCCGGACGCAAACCGATAACATCTTTTGCAGCTTGAATAGAGTCGGCATATTTGGTATAAACTCCGGTAATCAAAGCATCTGCATCACCATTTTCTACCATCATCATACCAAAATAGTTGCGCTCGTACATTTTTTCGTACGCTTCGTCGAAAGTCATACCCTCGCGGCTGCGTTTGTCGGAAAGAATTTTCGCATATTTGTTTCTGCGGCCTTCTTCACGGTCGTGACGCAAGTTCACTATTTCAATTCCTGTCAAGTCAATATCATTTTCGGCAGCAATGTTGGCGATTTTTTCTTCGTTTCCAATCAAAATAGGGAAACAGATTCCTTCAGCCAAAGCCGATTCTGCTGCTTTAAGCATGTTTTTGTGATTCGATTCGGAGAATACAACGCGTTTTGGAGTTTCGCGGGCTTTATCGTAGAAATGACGAAGCATTTTGTTGTCGCTGCCCATAATTTCGCGAAGTTTCTGGTTGTAACCTTCCCAATCGGTAATTATCTTGCGGGCAACACCTGAATCGATAGCTGCTTTTGCAACTGCCGGTGAAACGATTGTCAACAAGCGTGGGTCAAGCGGTTTTGGAATAATATAATCGCGACCAAATCCAAGGCTTTTCAGACCGTATGCAGCATTTACCACATCAGGAACCGCTTTCTTAGTCAGTTCGGCAATGGCAAGAACTGCTGCTTTCTTCATTTCTTCGTTGATACATTTGGCACGAACATCCAATGCACCGCGAAAGATATATGGGAATCCCAGCACGTTATTAATTTGATTAGGATAATCGGAACGACCTGTAGCAAAAATAAGGTCCTGACGGGCAGCCATGGCATCTGCATAGGATATTTCAGGATTTGGATTTGCCAATGCAAAAACAATTGGGTTGGCGTTCATTGAACGTACCATTTCTGTTGAAAGAACACCTGCAATAGATAATCCCAGGAAAACGTCTGCATCCTTAACTGCTTCAGCAAGGGTTGTTATGGTTCTCTCCGTAGCAAATGGTAATTTGCGTGAATTCAAATCGGTACGTTGTTTATTGATAACTCCTTTAGAGTCAACCATAACAATGTTTTCCTTTTTGGCACCTAACAACATATACAATTGAGTACATGAATTGGCAGCTGCTCCGGCTCCATTCACAACGATTTTTACATCTTCAATCTTCTTTCCAACCAGTTCCAGCGCATTAATCAAACCGGCAGAAGAAATAATCGCCGTTCCGTGTTGATCATCATGCATTAATGGAATATCCAGTTCAGCTTTCAGACGTTCTTCAATCTCAAAACATTCCGGTGCTTTAATATCTTCTAAGTTAATTCCACCAAAAGTTGGTGCAATTGCTTTTACTACCTGAATGAATTTTTCCGGGTCTTTTTCATTTACTTCAATATCAAACACGTCTATTCCTGCAAATATTTTGAATAACAAACCTTTTCCTTCCATAACAGGTTTTCCAGCAAGAGCCCCAATATCACCCAAGCCAAGTACCGCGGTACCGTTTGAAATAACTGCAACCAAATTACCTTTTGAGGTATAATCGTAAGCTGTTTCCGGATCTTTTTCAATTTCGAGACAAGGTTCGGCAACGCCCGGTGAATAAGCTAATGATAAATCGCGTTGCGAACTGTAAGGTTTGGTAGGGACTACCTCAATCTTTCCGGGCTTTCCCTGTGAATGATAGAGAAGTGCGTCTTCTCTTGTTAACTTTGCCATAATCTTTGATTGTAATGTAAATTGTATAGTTATTTTGTATATATCTTTGAAAATTGTCGCAAAAGTACAAATTAAAATATCAATATGAAAGTAATTTGTAATGTTTTATTGCATTTAAACTATATTTCGAAATGATGATCGTCAAATTTTCTCTTGAAAGTATGACCCCACCTAAACCCACGCTTCTTAAATTCCAAAACTACGGAACTTGTATTTTTAAAAGTTCCAGGATTTTCAGGATTATATGTGGCTCCAACCGGTTTGTTAAGCCGGATTGTTAAGCTATCTTTCCAACGCATTGGATTAAAATACGGATTTATATCAATTGCCATGCCCACAGCATGCTTGGAATATGAAATATTTCGAAAACAAAAACTATACGTGTTATTATCTTCCATTGACAAATTATCATTCCAGTTATATTTTACAATTGGAATAACCTTTACAATAGTGAAATGCTCTTTGAGAATAAATGAAAAAACTTCGCTTAAATCGGACGATATCTTTTTATTTGTCAGTATTTGCCCCTGATGAATTTTGTTATCGGTTGAGTAATATTCAACATTTATCAAAACCAATTGATTTAAAATCTCAATTGGTGCGTTTGATCCTGCAATTGCTTCCTCAAATGAATAGTTGGAATCAATAATCATTGAGTCCTTTTTTAAAGCCTGTTTTTCTAAAATCTTTTTTCTAAATTCAAACTGAGATTTTTTTGGTTTCTCACCTGTGCATGAATTAAAAAAAAAGAGGCTAAGAAGACTTAGTTTAATCAGAAACTTAAACATTTAGTGAGAAATATAAATTACTATTGTTTATTCTGCAAAGTTACATTTTTAAAGTGTGTTTAGTATTTAAAATGATGATATTTTCTATAATATTTACTGTTGAAAACTTTCGTGCTGCAAACTGAATTGAATTTGTTCAATATTGTGTACTTTTGCAATAGAATTAAATCTTCGATTTCATGCGACTAAATTCTCTTACAATACTGAATTACAAGAATATAAATGAGACAGAATTGGTCTTTTCACCAAAAATAAACTGTTTTATTGGGAATAACGGTATGGGAAAAACGAATATCCTGGATGCAATTTATTATCTTTCTTTTTGTAAAAGCCATTCCAATTCAATAGATTCCCAAAACATTAAACACGGTGCCGAATTTTGTTTGCTGCAAGGTAAATATATGGTGGGTGAATCTGTGGAAGAAATTTATTGCGGAATGAAACCCAAACAGAAAAAGCAGTTTAAGCGAAACAAAAAAGAATATGAACGCTTATCGGATCATATCGGACTTCTTCCGCTGGTTTTAGTATCGCCCGATGATTCGGTTTTAATTTCGGAAGGAAGCGATGAGCGCAGAAAATTTATTGATGGAGTTATTTCGCAATATGATAAAAGCTATCTGAATCAATTACTTTCGTATAACAATGCCTTAAAACAACGAAATGCCTTACTGAAAGCTGAAAACACTGTTGATGTATCATTATTAGATATTTGGGAAGATCAAATGGCTATGTATGGGACTTATATTTTTGAGCAACGCAAAGTGTTTCTGGATGAATTTGTACCGATATTTCAGAATTTTTACTCCTATATCTCCGGAGGAAACGAGAAAATCAGCTTAATCTATCATTCTCAACACGAATTGCATGATATCAAAGCCCGCATGGTTTCAACCCGCGACCGTGACCGGATTTTGGGGTATTCAACTCAGGGAATTCATAAAGATGAACTGGAAATGTTATTGGATGGTTATCCCATTAAGCGCGTCGGTTCACAGGGACAAAACAAAACGTATCTTATTTCTCTAAAATTAGCCCAGTTCGATTTTTTAAAACGTACACATAAAATTTCACCATTACTTTTACTCGATGATATTTTTGATAAACTGGATTCAAACAGGGTAAAAAAAATTGTTGAACTGGTTTCAGGTGAAACTTTCGGACAAATATTTATTACGGACACAAATCGTGAACATTTAGATTCTATTTTACAACAATTGGGACAAGAATCTACCATTTTCAACGTTACAAATGGTGAAATTTCGTATTAATACATAACAAAACGTCAAATATTTATTTATTTTAGTCAGTTGAAAATTTAGAATATATTTTTTATTTATTTTTTCGCTATTTAAATTCAAATTTCATTTTGGAAAATATTTTTCCAAAATGAAATTTTTATTTTATTGATAACCATTAATTTAATAAAAAAAATAGAAAACTTTTCATTTTATGTACAAAAAAAACTTCCATACATATTGCATTTGTAAGAATAATTGTCTAACATTGTAGTCCGATTTCAACGAATTAAAACAAAGCTATAACTAACTTATATTAATCTTATTAAGAAATTTATTATTGTGGAAACAAAAACATTTACACCGGAAGAAATTAAAGCAGCCTCGTTTGAATATTTTAAAGGTGATGATTTGGCTACTAAAGTTTGGGCAACCAAATATGCATTGAAGGATTCATACGGAAATACGTATGAGCTAACGCCCGACGACATGCACCGAAGATTGGCAAAAGAAATTGCCAGAGTTGAAAAGAAATATCCAAATCCGCTCTCCGAGGATGAACTATTTGAATTATTTCGGAATTTTAAATACATAGTTCCACAAGGAAGTCCTATGACCGGAATCGGAAATGATTTTCAGGTTGCATCATTGTCCAACTGCTTTGTAATTGGGTTTGATGGTGATTCTGATTCATACGGTGCAATTATTAAAATTGACGAAGAACAGGTTCAGTTAATGAAACGTCGCGGTGGAGTTGGTCATGATCTTTCTCACATCCGTCCGAAAGGATCGCCTGTAAAAAACTCAGCATTAACATCCACCGGAATTGTCCCGTTTATGGAACGTTATTCGAATTCAACGAGAGAAGTGGCTCAGGATGGTCGTCGTGGTGCTTTGATGTTAAGCGTTAGCATTAAGCATCCCGACTCGGAATCTTTTATCGATGCAAAAATGGAATCGGGAAAGGTTACCGGAGCCAATATTTCGGTAAAAATTCATGATGATTTTATGGAAGCTGCGATAAATAATAAACAATTTACTCAGCAATATCCGGTATTATCAAAAGATCCGTGGTATAAAAAAGAGGTAGATGCAAATACTATCTGGAAAAAAATAGTTCATAACGCATGGCAATCAGCCGAACCGGGCATTTTATTTTGGGATACGATAATCAGAGAGTCAGTTCCCGATTGTTATTCCGACCTTGGTTACAGAACGGTTTCTACAAATCCATGTGGCGAAATTCCACTTTGTCCATACGACAGCTGTCGGTTAGTGGCTATTAATTTATACTCGTACATTAATAATCCGTTCACTCCACAGGCTTCATTCGATTTTGAATTATTCCATAAACATGTTGGTCTTGCTCAACGTATTATGGACGATATTATCGATCTTGAAATGGAAAAAATTGATAAGATAATTGAAAAAATTCAGACTGACCCTGAAGATGATGTTATCAAAAGAACCGAATACCAACTTTGGGAAAAAATCAAAACAAAAACTTCGCAGGGACGCAGAACAGGTGTTGGAACTACTGCCGAAGGTGATATGCTGGCAGCTATGGGTTTCCGTTATGGCACTGAAGAAGCAACTGATTTTTCGGAAAAAGTGCATAAAGCTGTTGCACTTGCAGCTTACGGTTCGTCAGTGAATATGGCAAAAGAACGCGGTGCATTTACCGTGTATGATTCAAAACGCGAAGAAAACAATCCATATATTCAACGTTTACGTGAAGCAGATCCTGCTTTATACAAAGAAATGGTGAAATATGGCCGTAGGAATATTGCTTGTCTTACCATTGCTCCAACAGGCACTACAAGCATAATGACACAAACCACTTCGGGTATTGAGCCTATTTTTATGCCGGTTTATACCAGACGACGCAAAGTAAATCCAAACGACAAAAATGTACGGATTGATTTTATTGATGAAAATGGTGATTCGTGGGAAGAATATGTGGTATTTCATCACAAATTTGTAACCTGGATGGAAGCAAATAATATTTCTACCACAAAGCGTTACACCAAAGATGAAGTTGATGAAATTATTGCTAAATCGCCTTATTACAAAGCAACGGCTAATGATGTAGATTGGCTTAAAAAGGTTCAAATGCAGGGTAGAATTCAGAAATGGGTAGATCATTCGATAAGTGTAACCATTAATTTACCTGCCGATGCCACGGAAGAATTAGTGGGTCATTTATACGAAGAAGCCTGGCGCTCTGGATGTAAAGGCGTAACCGTTTACCGCGATGGTTCGCGCGCCGGAGTATTGATTGCCGTTGAAGACAAAAAAGAAGATAAAAAAGAAGAAAAGAAAGAGAATTGTTTCTGTTATGATGAAAATCATGTTACCCGCCCCAAAGAGTTGGATTGTGATGTGGTACGTTTTCAAAATGCAAAAGATAAATGGATTGCCTTTGTAGGATTATACAACAATCGTCCGTACGAGATTTTTACCGGACTGGCCGATGATGAAGAAGGAATTTTGCTTCCAAAAACAGTAAATGAAGGCAAGATTATCAAAACGCTGGACGAAAATGGTAGCAAACGATACGATTTCCAGTTTGTGAACAAACGAGGTTACAAGACTACTGTGGAAGGTTTATCACACAAATTCGACAAAGAATTCTGGAACTATGCCAAGCTGATATCGGGCGTGTTGCGCTATGGAATGCCTATCGATCAGGTAATAAAACTGGTCTCGGGTCTTCAACTTGACAATGAATCCATCAATACCTGGAAAGTGGGCGTTGAACGTGCCTTGAAAAAATACATACCGGACGGAACTCAGATTAACGAACAAGCTTGCCCTGAATGTGGACAAAAAGCGCTGGTTTATCAGGAAGGTTGTTTAAAATGTAGTAATTGCGGTTACTCCCGTTGCGGTTAATCAAATTATTAAAATCGATTAGGTAGGCGATTAATGTAAGATTGTACAAACCTTTAACTTCGTAAAACCATTGCCCATGCTTGGTGGACTTGGAAACAACCTTACTTGCGCAACTTATACCAAATGAATTTATATTTCACTCCAAAAGTCATCTTTGGTATAATGCCGATGCATATGGTACATTCCGTGAAACGGAAGAAATAAACAGTACAATTAGACGAAGTCGACATTGGACTGAATTATTTCTGCAATCGGTATTATTATTACCATGCCCGACATATTAAGAAAAGAGCAAACAGATTGTTTGCTCTTTTTTGATTCACCGGCTAGTTAGTTTAATTGATTATCGGCTTACAATGCAGTCTTGATTTTTCAGCTAAAATATGTCATCTCAATTCCGTTTTGAATAAGAATTAGCACACAGAAACACACAGAAAAAACAGAATATCACTATTACTACTTTACTAAAATAAGAAATGAACCACAAAAGGAACTGCTTATCCCTTTCGGTCAAGTTGAGTAAAATTAGTTGATTAGAACTTATAAAATTTAGAAAATAGTTCTTTAATTGTACCGTTTTTAACCCCAAACCCCCAAATCTACTCTTTATACACATCTTTTAAGCGAGAAAGATTTGAGATAAAAAAGTATTTTTTGAACGCTATAACGCGAAGGCGGTGAGCCGCAAATGGAACAATCCGAGAAGCGGATGAAAAAATTCACTGGTTTTTCTTTGTTCATCTCGACAATGAACGATTAATAACTGCTATTTGAAGCAAATCCATTGCGTCGTCGTGTCTTTGAGCCTTTGCGTACAGAATATCAATATTTGTGTATAAAGAGTAGAAAACCCTAATGAGTGCTTAAAATGTTTTTATGGTTCAAGCAAAAAAGTGAAGTAGGGTTTTAGGGGCGAAGCCCCTGATAGACATAAATTATTTTTTGGGATAGGCGCTTAGAGCGCACTGTTTAAATGATTATCAGAGAGCATTTTATGCAGAATTAAAATCCCATTTTTGGTTCAATTCTGCTATATCTTTGAATAAATAGTTAATATTATAATTGCCTCCCCGTTTACGGG
>JBBQMQ010000137.1:0-9452 GCA_038329115.1 Bacteroidales bacterium | reverse complement strand
AATTCTTTGAGAGTACAAAGATGCTAAGAAAAATGGACTTAAACAATAGTCTCAATTAGTTTTGTAAAAAAATATCTTTTTCACAAAACAAAATGCTGCTTTTCTACGTTTATTAGTATAATCAGTGAACTCACAATATTATTAACACATAAAACTTTTTAGTCATGAAATTTTCTTTGCCCGAATTGCCATATGCTCATAATGCTTTGGCACCTATTATCAGCGAACAAACCATTAGTTTTCATTATGGAAAACATCATCAAACTTACGTAAACAATTTAAATGGTTTAGTAGAAGGAAGTGAATTTGAAAACTTTGATTTAGAAACTATTGTAAAAAAATCGGAAGGACCGATGTTCAATAATGCAGCTCAAATATGGAATCACAATTTTTATTTTCTGTCACTAACACCAAACAGCAGCACTAAACCAACTGAAGAATTACTTACTGCCATTAATTCAGGTTGGGGATCGCTTGATAATTTCAAGGTGGAATTTAACAAATCAGCCATATCTGTTTTTGGTTCAGGCTGGGCCTGGTTAGTAAAAGATGGCGATGGGAAATTGTCGATTGTAAAAGAAAGTAATGCAGGAAATCCAATAACTCGAGGACTTACACCGGTTCTTACATTTGATGTATGGGAACATGCATACTACCTTGATTACCAAAACAGAAGAGCTGATTATGTTGCTGCTCTTTGGGATGTGGTCGATTGGAAAATTGTATCGGACCGTTATTAATAACTGATTTGCAAGAAAAGCCGGATTGAATTGAATTCAATCCGGCTTTTTTATGTAATAAATATCTAATCAATTGATTAAAACCAGAAAGAAATATTAATTTTTAGTTAATAAATACAATGAAACATTCTTTTTACTAAAAATTGGAAATGCTTAGTATCGATGTGTTCTAAAAAAATTATCTTTGTATTCGAATAAAAACTGATAATTATTAATAGATAAAAAGGCGAATGAAAAACGTATCACTCATTTTAAATGCCGTTTTGGCAATAGCAGTTGTAATTCTTTTTGTATTGGTTCTCGGCAACAAATCAACAATTGAAAACAAACAGGCTGTATCAGGCAATGGCACTGTTCGTGGAGGTAAATTGCCAATTGCTTATATCAATATAGATTCATTGTTATTGAATTACACGTTAGCTAAAGAATCGAACGAATCTTTGATAAAAAAACAAGAAGAATCCCGTTTGACAATTAATTCAAACGCACGCACCTTACAAACTGAAATGGCAGAATTTCAACGCAAACTTGAAAACAATGCATTTTTAAGCCGCGAACGTGCTGAGCAAGAACAACTCAGACTTCAAAAGAAACAACAGGAGTTACAACAACTTGATGGAAAATTAAGCCAACAATTAGTTCAGATTCAACAAAAAATGAGTGAAGAGCTTCGTGATACTATTAATAAATTCATGAAAGAATATAACAAGGATAAAAAGTACCAGATGATTATCAGCAATACTTCGAACGATAATATTTTATACGCTGATAAATCGTACGATATTACTGCAGAAGTAACTAAAATACTGAATGAACGTTGTAGCAAAAAATAACTTCATTTCGCAACTTTAAGCGATAAAAAATACGCATTACTCAATAATTGAGTAATGCGTATTTTTTTTATGAAAACCGGAGATTGATTAATTTCCCCGAAATGAAACAAACAAAGTGGTGAGTGCGTAAATTAAAATGGCAACAACCCAAAGGTTTGTGTGTGTAAACATAGAGTAAGCAGCCAACACCAATAACAAACCCGACATTAAGGAAGAACGTGAAAGCCTTTTTTTACTGATTTCCGCATTTCGTAATTCATAAGCTGATTTTGCAAGCAGAAAAATCAAAATAGCTGATCCCAGAGAAAAAATATAGGGAGCATAAATCACCTCAATCAGCTTACAAATTACCCCTGAAAAAGTCAGAACTGCTCCTGTTATATAAATACTCTTAATTGTCTGTTCGCTCATTATTCGTTTATAATAAATATATCTTCGTTTACTTTTTTCAGGTAGTAATGCTCACGAGCAAATTTTTCAAGATTTCCGTTATTCGATTGAAGTTCGTTTTTCTTTTGTCTGGTAGTCTTAATTTCATCCTGATAAAACTTTATCTCCTTTTCCATTTGTGTTATTCTCTGATGCGATTGCCAGCGATGAATCAGATTGTGTTCATCAAAGAAAGTAACAAACACAGCAAAAACAACAAAAACAATCAGATATTTATTTAAAAATATCTTCATTATTTTATTACTTTTATGTCCCGGATTTGCCATAACAATTAATTAAACTCTATACTTTCTACAAATCTACAATTATCAGATCTATCTGTCGTGAAACTTCTGACAAAGGTAAGCATTTTTTATGAACCTTCTTTTTTTTTGAGAAATCTTTTTTTTTGTTGAAATGAACGATCAATTTTCAGTATATTTGCATTCCAAAGCTCAAAAAGATTTCAATTTATGGAAAATTTCATAGTTTCAGCACGTAAATATCGTCCTTCAACCTTCAACTCTGTTATTGGACAATCAGCTCTTACAACCACGCTCAAAAACGCAATAAAAAGCAATCATTTAGCACATGCTTATTTGTTTTGCGGACCACGTGGAGTTGGGAAAACCACTTGCGCCCGTATTTTTGCAAAAACTATAAATTGTCAGAATCTGACTTCCGATTTTGAAGCCTGCAACCAATGCGAGTCGTGCGTTTCGTTCACCGAACAAAGATCGTACAATATACACGAATTGGATGCGGCATCCAACAATGGAACCGACGATATTAAATCGTTGATTGATCAGGTTCGCATACCACCTCAAATCGGAAAATACAGCGTTTATATTGTTGATGAGGTTCACATGCTTTCAAATGCTGCTTTTAATTCGTTTCTGAAAACACTCGAAGAGCCTCCGGCACATGCTATTTTCATTCTGGCAACGACCGAAAAACATAAAATTATTCCAACCATTTTGTCGCGATGCCAGATTTACGATTTTAACCGTATTACTGTGTCCGACACCGTGAAACATCTGCAAATGGTGGCCGAAAAAGAAGGTGTAACGGTTGATGTGAACGGACTGAACGTGGTGGCTCAAAAGAGCGACGGTGGAATGCGCGATGCACTTTCTATTTTTGACCAATTGGTAAGTTTCTGCGGGAATAACATTACCTATCAGGGTGTTATCGAGAATTTAAATGTGCTCGACTACGAATATTATTTCAGACTGGTTGAATCTTTGCTCAAAAATGAAGTTGCTCAATCTTTGCTCATTTTCAACGATGTATTAAATAAAGGATTTGATGCGCATCATTTTATTAGCGGATTAAGTTCACATTTCCGCGATTTGCTGGTTAGTAAAGATCCTCAAACCATCATTTTACTTGAAGTTGGGGCGGATATTGGCGAACGTTACAAAACGCAGGCACAAAGTTGCTCTCCCGAATTTATTTTTCAGGCACTTAAAATTTCCAATGATTGTGATATTGATTACCGTCTGAGTAAAAATAAACGCTTGCTGGTTGAGTTGTCTTTAATTCGTATGTGTCAACTTACGGATGAAAAAAAAAAGTCAATAGCATTTGATGAAAAGCCTGAAGTAATTAAAAAGATTGAAATTGCATCACCAACTGAGCCGCAACAACCACAAAATCAACCTACACAAGTTCACGTTCATAAAAAAGAGGTTGCGGCACCACCGGTGGTAGTTAAACCAAAAGAAATAACTCCGACTTCAAAACCAATATTTCAACGTCCGGGGAGTATTTCAATTTCAACTGCTCCGGTAGTTTCAGCTCCGCAAGAAACCTATCAGGATGAAAAAATTGAGGAACAACCGATTATAAATAAACCTTTCAGTGAATCTGATCTAGAGGTCGCCTGGCGAAAATTTACCGAAACCATTCCCGAACAGGGCAGAATGACGAGTTTCATACTTAGTGCCAAACCAAAGTTTGTCACTGAAAGTGTATTTGAAGTAACGGTGAGTAATGTTTTGCAGGAAAAAGAATTAAAGCGCCTGCAACCTGACATTCTGGAATTTATTCATGCTCAGCTACAAAATTCATTGGTAAGAATGAATATCAAAGTTGCTGAAGAAAGTGAAGTTCAGCGATCAATATCGCCCGAAGAACGATACAAAATGATGGTAGAACAAAATCCGGCACTGGAAATTCTGAAAAACGGATTACAACTGGAAATAGACTAAATCAGCAGTAAGAGGTAAGCAGTAAGAGGTAAGCAGTAAGCGGTAAGTCCAGACAGCAATCGTAAATTGTAAATGAATAAATTGTAAATCAAACAGGTGTGTTCAAAAAAATCAGTCGGGTAGTATGGATTTTGTCGGTAGTCAGTTTATTTACCGATGTGGCAAGCGAAATGCTGTATCCGGTCATGCCGATTTACCTGAAAAGTATTGGTTTCTCCATCGTTATCATCGGAATTCTGGAAGGCTTAGCTGAAGCAACTGCCGGACTGAGCAAAGGCTATTTCGGGAAACTTTCGGACGCGACGGGAAAACGATTGCCTTTCGTGCGAGTTGGTTATATTTTGAGTGCTATTTCCAAACCCATCACTGCTTTTTTTATTCATCCCGTCTGGATTTTCTTTGTCCGTACCACCGACCGCTTTGCTAAAGGAATACGCACCGGAGCTCGCGATGCTATTTTGTCCGACGAAGCCACGCCTGAAACAAAAGGAACCGTTTTCGGCTTTCACCGCGCCATGGATACAATCGGAGCTGCTATTGGACCAACTTTAGCATTGGTTTATCTGTATTTTTATCCCGGCAACTACATTACGCTGTTTTATATCGCCTTTATTCCGGGCGTGCTGGCTATTTTCACCACACTTTTGCTCAAAGAAAAGAAAAAGCCGCTCCCTCCTACTCACGAAAAAGTTTCCTTCTTTTCCTTTTTGAAATACTGGAAACAAAGTCCGGCAGCCTACCGTCAGTTATTGATTGGTCTGCTTTTGTTCACGTTGTTCAACAGTTCGGATGTATTTCTATTGCTGAAAGCCAAAGATGCCGGATTGAACGACACACACGTGATTGGTATTTACATTTTCTACAACATGATTTACGCGCTATTTGCGTTTCCAGTAGGTTCGCTGGCCGACAAGATTGGATTAAAACGCATGTTTATCATAGGGTTGGGATTGTTCTCAATCGTTTATTTTGGATTTTCCATCAATACCAATCTGTATATCTTTCTTGCTTTGTTTTTCTTTTACGGACTCTATGCTTCGGCCACCGAAGGCGTTTCGAAGGCATGGATCAGCAATATCACCGACAAAAAAGATACCGCCACTGCTATTGGCACATTCTCTGCCCTGCAAAGCCTCGCCACCATGGTAGCCAGTTCGCTGGCAGGAATTATCTGGTACAGTCTCGGGGCAAAAACGCTATTTATTATGAGTGGAGCCATGACGCTGGTGGTAATGGTGTATCTGGCGAGAATGAGGGAGAAATAAAAAGTCTCTACAAACCCAAACATTAAATCTGAACCACTCAGTGCCGCCCTATCTAACTGCTGAACGCTGAATATATCCATTATGCTTTGGATTTACTTTTCAAAGATATTCTTTTTTACAAAAATAAGAACATATCACAAACCCAAAAAATACAAGAAAGTGAGATAAAGAAATCCCACCAACCAGTTCCAATCTTTGTTCAGCTTATAAATATATCAGGGAGGACAGGAGAAGAGAATGCTATCAATAACGTCACGAAACTTTACACTAAACTAAATATATTTAATGGCCTCTTTAACGGTCATTTTTTCTTTGATGTTTCTGGATGTTGCCAGTTGATTACAAGCCGTAATAATCCCATTTTCAAGTGTGTCCTGCCCGTTAAAAATTTCTGCACTCATACAGTCAACCGTGCATGCAAGGATACCGGCATCATTCAGAGAATCAAGACTTTTTACGCCTGCATTGTTTTTACCAATTCCGGCATCGTTAAAAAACACAGCTTTCAGACGATGTTTCTGAGCATAATGCCCTGCACTTACACCGCCATGCGAACCACACACAACAATATCACCCGAATTGTTCTCGTTTAAGAAAGTGATGCTATTCGTAACTGTGATAGTGATCCCATCAATTTGAGTTTGGCTTTGTTTTTTCAAATCCACCTTACTACTTTTTTCTTCAATAAGAATTTCAGCATTCTTATTTTGTTGATTTAATGCAGATTGATTGATAATATTGCTGATTCTTTCAACTGCTTCTTGAACCGATTCGCCAATTTGTATGCCGGCATCAAGCGCAAGGGCGTTGGTGTGACTTATAATACCGCTTTCCCAGGTATCACGGGCAACACCAATCTCGGCACTATTGTGATCAACAGCACAGGCCAGAATATTCGCAGCCTCATAATACGAGAGACCACTGATGCCTGCCTGATTTTTTCCTATTCCGGCATTGTTTAGAAAAACAGCTTTAATACGACAGCTTTTTAGCTTTCGGGCAAAAGCTCCATTGTCACCGCAATGCGATGCGCACACAAGAATCGGACTTGTATTATCGGGTTTCAAATCGCCTAAACTATCCAGTAGTATTACGTATTCGGGTAAATTCATTTAATTGTATTTGGCCCTGCCCCCTAACCCCCTAAAGGGGGGATAAGAAAGGGAAAAAGATGGGTTTTGTGAATGTTTGTAAAACGAGAACAATCTATTATACGAACTCTTGCTCCCCCTTTAGGGGGTTGGGGGGCAAGCTTGGGCAATTTCCATTCCCTTTTCGTACGCCTTTATATTTCCTTCAATAAATTTTTCAGGAACGCTTTCCTTCACTATTTGCATCATCTCCTCGTGCGAGTAGCCTCTGAACTCGGCATAGAATGCAAGCATAACGATATTCATCATTTTGCTGATATCAAAATCCGAACTTTTGTTCTCTTCGGGATCAATGATAAATGTCGTCTTTCCCGATTTCTTTATTAACTCTGTTTTAGATTCAGGCATATCTTTTTCCAGCCTTGTGTTTACGCTGGAAGTAGATAACTCAAAAGTGCTTGAGAAAACGATGCCATCATCTTTCATGCAATGCAAAAACCGGAGTGTTTCGGTTTGTTCAAAAGACAAAAGGTAATCCACATCACCGGCTTTGATAAAAGGCGATAAAACCGGCTTGTTTGAATACCGGAAATGACTCTCAACACCTCCACCACGTTGTCCTAATCCAATAACGTCTGATATTTTTAATTCATAACCAAGTTTCATATAAAACTTACTTAAGAGGTTGCTGAAAAGGAGAATTCCTTGTCCTCCTACACCAGCTATGATAATATTTTTTCCTGTATCCTGCATTTTTATGAATTTATGGCGTCAAACTTACATGCCGTAGAACATAATCCACAGCCCACACAAAGATCCTCGTTAATAAATATCTCCACTTTCCCGTCCTTACCTTTTCTACTCTCAATAGCTAAACAGCCGATATTGATACACTTCCTGCATTGCGTACAAAGCTCTTGGTCAATAGAATACGGGGCTTCTTTAGGTAGCTTAAATTTCGTAACACAAGGTTTTTGTACAATAACTATAGAGTTTGTATTTGAATGAACCGCATTAAGAATAGCTTTTTCGAGGTTTTCAAATTCGTATGCATCAACGGTTACAATATCTTTTACTCCAATGGCTTCGCAAACTTTGGCAATTTCCAGTTTATTTTCCGGTTTGTAATTAAACCCAAACTCGCTGGAAGCAATATGCTGACCACCAGTCATTGCCAAACAGCTATTGTCAACAATAATCGTAGTTGACTGACTGTCATTAAAAATCAGATTCATCAGCCCATTGATTCCGGTTGCCCAAAAACCACCATCACCTATCATAGCCACAAAATTTTCTTTGTGATCTGTTGCTACATTGTAACCATGTGCCAGGGCAATGCTCGACCCCATGCATTTTTGCAGCGAATAGGATTCCATGTGTGGAAAACAACCTATTAAGCCACAGGTGACATCTGCAGCAGCCTTTATTTTATGGTTTCGTAATATTTGTGATATAAAAAGGTGAGAACAACCGGCACAACTAACAGGTAACCTGAAAGGAATGCCTTCCATAAGCGTTCTTTTGGGTGCCTCCGGAATGAGCTTTTCCTCAATAATATCAGGAGTAAAACGCGTCATTTCAGGGAATTTAGGAAATAATTCTTTCCCAATGACCGAAATTCCTAAATCCTTGATATTCTTTTCCATAATATCATGACCGTCTTCAATCACATAGAGTTTTTCTACATGTGCAGCCAATTCCCGAATCAACTTTTCAGGCAGCGGCATAACCATACCCACTTTTAAAATGGAGGCTTCGGGCAAAACTTCTTTTGTATAAAAGTAAGGAGTACCAGCGGTAATTACACCAATTTTTTTACTCTTTAATTCCAGTTTATTAATATCAAAGTCGTTGCAGTCCTTAGCAAGGCGCTTCATATGTGCCGGAAAATCATTAAAGCATTTGGTCAACTTTGGATGCTCCGAGCCTTTTGCATTCATCATCATGGTTGTCATGATAACTTTGCTGAAACTTACCTTATATTTTGGTCTGCAATTAACTTTGTATGTGTAGCTTTCATCAATAGCAACACTACTGGTTGTTTTGCAAATCACCGATGTAATTTTTAGAATAACCGGCGTACTGTATTCTTCGCTGATCTCGAATGCTCTTATCATTAGATCCTTGGCTTCCTGACTATCACTTGGTTCCAATACCGGAATGTTGAACATATTTCCATAATGACGAACATCATTGTAGTCATCGCCCGCAATGCGACCCACATCATCGCCTACAACTAATACCAAACCACCGTTAATCTGACTGCCTGCAGCGCCACCCAATGCGTCAGCTGCCACATGCAGTCCCACAGTTTTCATTACTGCCAGGCTGCGATATCCGGCAAAAGAAGCGCCAATAGCTACTTCCAAACCCACTTTCTCATTTGTCGACCACTCACAATAGATGTTCGGGTATCTCTGCTGGGTATAATCCATTACTTCGGTGGAAGGTGTACCGGGGAAACCGGAAGCAACTTTCACGCCTGCTTCAAAAGCACCTCTGGCAACTGCTTCGTTACCATTCATCATTTTCATTGTGCTAGTCTTATTGTCTTTCTCCATGTAAAAAAATGACTCCTGTCATTGTTGTGTGTTATAATCGATTTTATGATAATTCAGCACAAAAATACTCCTTTTCCGTAACACTCCAAAACCAAACTGCAATTAAATGAAAGAAATCGTAACATTGCTGTCATAAAATATCAAAATTTACAGCAGAGTTTAGTCCATCGTGTTACGATTCGCTAAGCTTGCCCTATACTCCGACTGCAATTTACAAACTTGAACGAAATGGGGGTTGGATGGTTGGTTGTGAAACAGTAGAGACGCGGCATGCCGCGTCTCTACACAATTTCATGCCGCGTCTCTACACAATTTCATGC
>JBBQMQ010000136.1:0-9461 GCA_038329115.1 Bacteroidales bacterium | reverse complement strand
AAATGAGATCTTCAATAACGACTACCTTTTGTTTAGGACGTAAATCACCTTCAATCATATTTTCCAAACCATGATCTTTCGGAGTTGGGCGAATGTACACAAATGGCAACCCAAGAGCATCGGCAACCAAAGCTCCTTGAGCAATAGCACCTGTGGCAACACCTGCAATAACTTCAACATCAGGATACATTTCCAGAATTAAACGGGATAATTCAATTTTAATGTAATTCCGAATCTGAGGATATGAAAGTGTTTTGCGATTATCGCAATATATAGGTGAATTCCATCCCGAAGCCCATACAAATGGATTATTCGGTTGTAATTTTACTGCTTTGATTTTAAGTAGTTTTTCGGCTACGGTTTTTTCTAATGTTTTCATTTTTAGTAATCTTAGTATTTAACAAACAACAAAATTCAATCTTTTTAATTATTCTGCAAAAGTACGCAAACAAGTTGAGACCTTAAACAACTGAAAGCATATTTTACAACATTTTTTCCAGCATCAAAATTGTATTAATATTCTGTTATAAGACACATAATTGAATATTAATTTAAGAAATGTGTTTATTTATTCAAAAATCAGAACAAGGGAGACAAGAAAGCATCTTCAATATGTTCAATCAAAAAATCCTGCCCATGTGGTATAACTGATATTACATCAAACCGTGTTTCTCCCTGCCAGTCGAATTGCATAATATATTCGTGAGTGGCATTCACAATATTTCTGATTTTCCTTTTTGTAATTGCTTCTTCAGGATGTTCGAAAGTTTCGGTAGAACGAGTTTTTACTTCAACCACTACCAACCAACCAGCTTTTTCTGCCACAATATCAAGTTCCAGATTTCCCATTTTTCCGGATGGAGTCACGTTGTGCCAATTAACATGCTTGATATGAAATCCTTTTGAGCTTAGGTAAGCTTGAGCTCGTTCCTCGCCCAGGTTGCCTAAATCATTGTGTTCTGCCATCGAATGTTGTTTAAAATGATTAATTTATCCGGTAATTGGGTTTTTTTCAAAAACAAAAATACAGTTTTTTGTTATAATCCCGTTAAATCTGAAAGGATAATATTATTTTTGTGCTGAATAACGAAAAAGTATGGCAAAAAGAATAATACTCCCTGCATCAAAACGAACTTCGCTGCGAACGAACCGACAAATATTTACGTTGAACGACGAAGAAAATAGAGCATTAAATCGCTATATTGCAAAATATAAGGTGAAAAACAAATCGAAATTTATTCGTGAAACAATCATGATGACAGTCATTCGGAAATTGGAAGAAGATCATCCGACCTTATTTGACTAATCTTCAATCAATCCAACAAAAAAAATATGGAATATTTACTTACTCTTTTTGCGCTGCTACTTGGGTTTTTGGCTGCATGGTTTTTGAGCTCGCGTAAGCAATTAGAGCAAAGTAGAATGTATGAGATAAACGAAAAAAGCCTTCTGGTGGCTCAGGCTGAGGTTGAAAAGCAAAAATCTGTTGTTCAGGAAACAGTAAGATTAAAAACAGAAGAATTGCTTCGGCTGCAGGATGAATTATTAAAATTATCGGAGCTTTCGGCTAATCGTGGCATGGAAGTTGCTACTCTCACAGCCGTAAATGAAAATCTGGCAGAGAAGCTGGATAATCAGAAAGGCGAGATTGAGTTGCTTCAAAAGCGCCTCACTACTGAGTTTGAAAATATCGCGACAAAAATTTTGAAGGAACGTTCGGATGAATTTTCGGTTTCAAATCATAAAAATCTGAGTGAAATTCTAAATCCGTTGAAAGAGCGAATTCAGGATTTTGAGAAAAAAGTGGATGATGCTTACGATAAGGAATTGCGCGACAAAATAAGTTTGCGCGAAGAGGTAAGGAAACTTACGGAGTTGAATGCCAAAGTGAGCGAAGAAGCTAACAACCTGACCAGGGCGTTGAAAGGCGATGTAAAAAAACAGGGAAACTGTGGTGTATTGATTCTGGAACGTGTTTTGGAGCGCTCAGGATTAACCAGAGGGCAGGAATATGAACGCGAAGAAGTGGTTGACGGTGCCGATTCAAGTGTTCAACGACCCGATGTAATTATACATTTGCCCGACAATAAACATATTATTATTGATTCCAAGGTTTCGTTAGTAGCTTATGAGCGGCTAATGTCGGCCGAAACCGATGAACATCGCGTTTCTTATTTGAGAGATCATATAAATTCGTTGCGCAGTCATGTAAAATTGCTCAGCGAAAAGAATTATCAGAATGCACAAAATCTGAACACACCTGATTTTGTGTTGATGTTTTTACCAATTGAAGCTTCTTTTTCCGTAGCTGTACAAGGTGATAGCGAGATTTTTGCTTATGCATGGGAACGAAAAATTGTAATTGTAAGTCCCACAACATTGCTGGCAACGTTGCGAACCATTTCGTCCATTTGGAAACAAGAAAACCAGACTAAAAATGCACAGGAAATAGCGAGGTTGAGTGGAAATTTGTATGATAAATTTATTGGTTTTGCTGAAGATATGGCCAGAATAAAAGCCAATATTGACCGCACTTCAGGCGCATTTGACGATGCAATGAAAAAAATGAAAGACGGTTCGGGAAATATAATCCGGACTGCGGAAAAAATAAAAGAATTAGGTGCCAAAACCGGCAATAAATCATTACCTGCCGGTTTTGAAAATTTCTGAAATCATTCTGTCAGTGTCGCTATTCTGCCAGGTGTTAATGTACAAAGTATAAAATATGAAGTTTAAAGGGTTTTTTATCGTTGTTTTTCTATTATTTATTGTAAGGGTCGTTGCAAGTCAGTCCTTAAATTTCCAGGATACAATCATAACGGTAAATAAAAATACAATTGATACGGACAGTTTATTAAATTCGCTAGTTGGCAAATCCGAAAAACCTTTTAAAACTAAACCTTCCACCAAAAAACTTGATTTTCCACAAATTCAGGAAACAAAAGTTTCGGAATCGAATGATAATGAGCTGGAAAAACCTCAACTCGAAACAGCCTTTTCAAATAATGAATCTCAGGCTTTCACTTTACCCACCAATTTAGTTCCTGTAAAAATTGATTCTTTACTTCTAAAAAGAAATCCCTTTTTTATTGAATTAGTCTTCATGGGTCTTTCTCCAAAAGGGAACCGGGATTGTAATCCGGATTTCAGGCAGTTATATTATGCAACTCCAACTAAAACCCTAAACGACACATTGATTAATCGTCAAGAAAAAAAGAATGACGATGAGCTGATTTACAATTTGAGAATTGAAGCCAGGAATGAAATTACCCGAAGTAAAGCTGATTTATATATCATGAATTTCGATGAATTGCCCGACCCCAAAGGGTATAAAAATTACTTTATTCCAGAAAAGCCCCTTGAAAATGTCCAGTTTGTAGACCAGAATCGGTCGGTTAATTCACGAAACCGCAAAATTTATTATACAAAGGAACAATTGGGTCCCTGGCAATATAAAGCATCTTCGATGGCTCAGTTTTCAGAAAGTATAATCTCTGATAACTGGTATCAGGGCGGGAAAAACAATCTGGCTGTGTTAGGAATTCTGTCGGGACAACTAACTTACGATGACAAAAAATGTATACAGTGGGACAATTTTGCTGAATGGCGAATGGGTTTTAACTCTGTAGCCGGAGATACAATTCATTGGTTAAGTACGAATGATGACGTGTTGAAAATCAACAGCAAGTTAGGAATAAAGGCCGGTGGAAACTTTTTCTATAGTGGGTCGGTCGATTTTTCGACACAATTTTTTAATAGTTATAACGGGGTGAATTCTCTGAAAAGGAAAGCTGCTTTTTTAACGCCTGTTCGTTTGAACATTGGTGTGGGACTTGATTATAAATATAAAAAAGTGTTTTCGTTATTGCTTTCACCAATTTCATACAAATATATTTATGTAAACGATACAGGGGTAGATCCGAATTATTTTGGTGTAAAAAAAGGGGGAAATACATTGAGCGAAATTGGTAGTTCATTTAAAGCCACAATTTGTTATCCGGTGACAAAGGAAATTCAGTTGGACTCGAGGTTGTCGTTTTACACCAACTATCAGAAAGTGGAAATTGATTGGGAAATAGTTGCCAATATGACGATTAATCGTTTTATGTCTACGCGTATTTCATTTAATCCACGGTATGATAATACGGTTATTATGGCACAGGGACAATACGCACAACTTCAGTTTAAGCAATTGTTGAGCGTGGGTTTCTCACATAAATTCTATAAATGATTTCCTTCGAATAAATCATGCCATTCATTAAATCTCCTGACTTCCGATTCTCCGTAACGTTTCAGATATATTGTGATTCTATCCAGTGAATGCTCCTCGTCTAATTGTGTTTTGGAGTAAAATTTATCGGCATAACAAATCAATTTCTCTTCCAACGTGACCGGCAACATATTGCGTAGCGGTAGTGGAAGCTGTTTTTTTTGAATCATTTCCAAACTTAAACCCACACCCGTATGGCGCTCGCAAACCAAAGCATGTCGCTCTAATCCTTCTGCCCGAAGTAATTCTGCACCGAGGTAACCATGTTCTATATATTCGTGCGAACCGTGACAATGAATCCGTGGTGCATTGCATTTGAAAATTCCAATATCATGTAGCATGGCAGCTTCGGCAACGAATTGAGCATCCAGATTTAGTTCAGGATGTTTCGAGGCAATTTCCAATGCTTTATTTTTTACCTGTTCGCTGTGTTTCAGTAAAATAAAATGTATTTCACTTCCCGGAAGATAATATTTATCAATAATAGTAGCTGGATTCATTTTTATCTCTTAATTTCGCAATACAAAATTACAACAATTCCAATCGATAAGCGTTCAAACGAGTAATAATTTTAATGTCAGATATTGAAATATGGAAAAATCAACTGATTGCAACTGGCCGGGCGTCGATGCCCTGATGCTGACTTATCACAACGAAGAATGGGGAAAACCGCTTCACAATGACCAAAAGCTTTTTGAATTTATGGTGCTGGATGCTTTTCAGGCGGGCTTGAGTTGGAGAACGATACTTTACAAACGCGAAAACTTTCGGCGGGCGTTCGATAATTATGATGTGGAGAAAATGGCATTATATGGCGAAAATGAAATACAAGTATTAATGCAGGATGCGTCCATAGTTCGCAATCAGGCCAAAATCCGTGCAGCGATAGGCAATGCGAAAGCTTTTTTGCTCGTTCAGGCCGAGTTTGGGTCGTTCGATAAGTATATATGGCAATTTACAGGCGGTAAAACTATTATGAATCATCCGAAAACGAATGCCGATATTCCGGCAAAATCAGCCGAATCGGATGCCATGAGCAAAGATTTATTGAAACGTGGATTTAAATTCGTGGGTTCAACTATTTGTTACGCTTTTATGCAGGCTGCCGGCATGGTGAACGATCATTTGGAAGGATGCAAATTTAAATAGTTGTAGACCCCTAAATCCCCTAAAGGGGACTTAAAGACTTAGTATGCATATATATTTTGGAAAAGTACAAATAAAATAAAAAAGAGATGATACTATTTTAGTTCCCGTTTAGGGGTTAGGGGTCGTATTAGTGATTTTAGAATTTATTCCATTTCATTAATCGCCTGAAAGACGACGCTTTCATATTGCGCCATAGTTTTACATTTTTTTATTTGTTTGAAAACCTTCCGGCCATTTTCAAATACAGAATAGTGATATTCCCACAATTCTTCCATCCGTTTGAGCATGTGAAGGTCCCCCGAATATTTTTGTTTGCAATGTTCAAGAACGGCACTGTGAAACTTGCGCAACATGTCAGCTTTTTGTGTAGTGTTTAGTTTTTCTTTTCGGATTTCTGCCAACAGAAATGGATTTTGCAAAATTCCCCGACCAATCATTATTCTGTCAATTTGCGGAACTGATTTCTGAATGCGATCCACGTCTGCAACCGTCAGAATATCTCCATTGTAACAAACCGGAGCGTTGAGCTCTGGAGCGTAACGGACAAAAGCGTCCACATCGGCTTCGCCTTTGTATTGTTGTTTCCCTATGCGTGGATGAATGATGATTTCTTCCAATGGATAAGCATTAAAAACAGAAATCAACGCTTCGAATTCGTTCGTATCTTCCATTCCCAACCGGCATTTCACAGAGATTTTCAATTTTGTTTCTGCAAAAATCCCACTCAGCAATTCGTTTATGCCGGCAGGATTCGATAACAATCCCGCACCCATTCCTTTGCCGGTAACCATGGGGTACGGGCAACCCATATTGATATTCATTTCGGTATAACCGTGTTCAGCACACAATTCTTCGAAGCGACGAAATGATGCCACATCTTTTCCCAGAAACTGTGGAACGGGTTTTTGAAACTGATTATGCTCTGGCAGCAAATCGTTACACTGGCTGGGTCGATAAAATTCCCCATTCTGAAGGCGAACAAAAGGCGTGAAGGTTTTATCAAACTGTCCAATATGTTCGGTGTACGACTCTCTGAAAATCCAGTCGGTAAGACCCTGAAGCGGGGCGAGGTAAAATTTATTCATCAATTTCTTTTTGTTTATTTTGAGATAATGCCTGTTTGGCGTTCAGAGGCGAAACAACTGCTTTCCCTGTCTTTTTTTCCAATTCCATGCGGGCGTTGCGGGCTATAGTTCCGCCCTGATGAGCTACATCCTCGTGTTCGTCGAACGAGTCAGGTTGTACAGCTTCCGAAATTTCTTTGGTCGATAATTCGGCAAGCATATTTAATACCAATTCTTTATTGGTCATATTATCCCGTAAATTTTCTTTTTTCAAACCCTTGAATTGGCGGTATTCCCGGGCTGTTTTGTCTGCCCATGTTTTATAAATAATATCTGTAAGCGTGGCAAATTGAACACCTTCTTGTAAACCATGACTTTTCCATTCGTCCGTCAAATCTTTGCGTATTTCGATGCTTTTGAGCCGCTGATTAATCCAACTATCGGAGTAACCAAGTTGTTTGTATTGCAGCAATGCACGATCGATGGTGAGTTCCGGATCTTGCAATTCGTCCAATCGTTCTTTTGCTATTTGTGCCAACCACAGTTTAAATGGTTCTGCTTTGGGCGACGGGATGGATTGAATTAACCGGAAAAGTTGCTCTGTATCGAGCACATCAGTTTTGTATTTTTTTCCATCGGGCGACAACATTTTCAGTTGTCCGATTTTTTCGGACAACTGACTTCCTTCTTTCTGTAACTTCTTTTTAAGATCGTTCCAGTACTTTCTAGGTCGGTCGGTATCTGTAAGGACTTCAATTACATCGGTGATTGAAAAATACCATTTTTCTTGTTCATCATCCCAAATGGTTCGAACCAGTTTCTCGTCGAAAAGTCTGATTTCATTATTTTGTGTCATGATGTTCCTTGTTTTAAAATGAAGTTGTAAAGATAGTTTTTTTTCTAAAATCAACAACCTAATCTTTCATTCAACATTATTTTTTACCTTTGCAGAAGCATTATGAAATACGTCGACGTCATACTTCCGTTGCCATTGGCCAACACTTTTACTTATTCCGTGCCGGATGAATGGGCGGAAATGGTGCATATTGGCATGAGAGTGATAGTTCCTTTTGGCAAAAAGAAAATGTACACGGCCATTGTTTCGTTGGTTCATTCGGTAATGCCCACCGTTTACGAAGCGAAAGATATTGTTTATTTGCTTGACAACGAACCTATTCTACGCCATCCTCAGTTGAAATTTTGGCAATGGATTTCAACGTATTATCAGGCACATTTGGGCGAAGTGTATCAGGCGGCTGTTCCGGCGGGTTTGAAACTGGAAAGTGAAACGCAGGTGTGCATCAACCCCGATTACGAAGCAGAAAGTGTGCTCAGCGAACGGGAATCTAAAATACTGGACGCGCTCTCCGATGGAAAATCCATCAAAGTGGTGGAGCTGACAAAAGTCACCGAACTGCGCAATGTGATGACAACGCTCAAGCATTTGATGGATAAAGGTGCTGTGGAAATCAGCGAGGAATTGCGCCAAAAATTTCGTGCAAAAACCGATACATTTGTTCGCCTCACTGAAAATGCAACGAAAGAAGATAATCTCCGAAAGATTTTTGATGACCTGAGCAGAGCAAAAAAACAACTCGATATGTTGATGATATATATCGATTTGTCCAAATGCCTCACTCCGTCCAAGCAACGTGAAGTATCGAAAAAGGATTTGCTGGAACGCTCGGGTGCTTCGGCTGCCGTGCTGAATGGATTAATTGAACGCAAGGTGCTGGAAACTTATTTAAAAGAAATTGGGCGACTGGATGTTTCCGAAATACAGACATCGGAAGTATCGCCGCTCAACGAGTTTCAGCAAACGGCTTTGAATGAGATTGAAAAACAATTTATCGAAAAGCAAGTGGTGTTGCTGCACGGCGTAACGTCGAGCGGTAAAACGGAAATGTACATTCATCTTATCAATAAAGTTCTTGCCGAAGGAAAACAGGTGCTTTATCTTGTACCGGAAATAGCTCTCACCACTCAACTCACTACCCGGCTGAAACGTGTTTTTGGCAAACGGCTTGGCGTGTATCATTCCAAATTCTCGGATGCCGAGCGTGTTGAAATATGGAATAATGTACTCAATGATAAAACTTACGATGTAATTATTGGTGTCCGCTCTTCCGTTTTTCTTCCTTTTCGTCAGTTGGGATTGGTTATTGTTGACGAAGAACATGAGTCGAGTTACAAACAATACGATCCAGCCCCGCGCTACCATGCACGCAATGCTGCAATCGTTCTGGCTTCCATGCACGGAGCAAAAACACTCTTAGGGACAGCCACTCCCGCTATTGAAACCTATCAAAATGCATTAAATGGCAAATACGGTTTGGTAGAAATTAATCAGCGCTTCGAAGAAATGGCTATGCCAGAAATTCTGGTAGTCGATACCAAAGAAGCTTACCGCAAAAAACAAATGGAAAGCCATTTTTCTGATTTGTTGATTGAAAAAATCGGTAAAGCGCTTCAAAATCACGAACAGGTAATCCTTTTTCAGAATCGACGCGGATATGCACCCTATATAGAATGTAAAGTGTGTGGATTTGTTCCGCATTGCAAAAACTGCGATGTAAGTCTTACCGTTCACAAGGTTTTTAATACGTTGACCTGCCATTATTGCGGATACACCGAACCGATTCCAAACACTTGCCCTGCATGTGGAACACCCGGAAGTCTTTCTACCAAAGGGTTTGGTACAGAGAAAATAGAAGACGAAATAAAGCTTATTTTCCCTGATGCACGTGTTTCTCGCATGGATTTAGATACAACCCGTTCTAAAAAATCATACGATAAAATCCTTTCCGACTTTGAACAACTGAAAGTGGATATTCTTATCGGCACCCAAATGGTAACCAAAGGGTTGGACTTTGAGCGTGTAAGTCTGGTAGGAATTCTCAATGCTGATAATATGCTCAACTTCCCCGATTTTCGGGCGCACGAACGGGCTTATCAATTAATGGCTCAGGTGAGTGGCC